>JAISWA010000212.1 GCA_031271275.1 Clostridiales bacterium
TTTAAAGAGGACATGGAGTCGCTCACGTTCAATATGGTGTTGGAATAAGCGTGAATAAGAAAAGCCGCCTTACGCAGCGCGTTGCTGTTTAAGACGGCTTTATTTTTTTGCCGTAAAAACTTAATTAAAATACGCCACGCCGGATTCAAAAATTTTCTGGTCGGCGGGCATTTCAAAGCCTTTGTACAACCCGGCGCCTGCCCTTTCCGAATGCCCCATCTTACCGAACACCCGCCCGTCCGGGCTGGTGATTCCCTCAATTGCCAACGCCGAGCCGTTGGGGTTGAAGCGTATATCCATCGACGGGTTTCCGTCGAAATCCACGTACCGCGTCGCTATTTGATGGTTTTCAATCATGCGCTTCAAATCGCCTTCGCTCGCGACGAAGCGCCCTTCCCCGTGCGAAACGGGAACCAACCGCACATCGCCCGCGCTCATTTTCCAAAGCCACGGGGAAAGCGTGGACACTGTTTTGGTCATCACCAAATCGGAAACATGCCGCCCAATCGTGTTAAAGGTCAGGGTAGGGGAGTCGGGCTTCATCTCGCGTATTTCCCCGTAGGGCAACAGCCCCGACTTGACCAGCGCCTGAAAGCCGTTGCATATCCCCAACGCCAACCCGCCGCGTTTGTACAAAAGCGTATGCACCGCTTCCGCCACGGCGGCGTTTCGCAGCAGCGCGGTGATAAATTTCGCGCTTCCGTCGGGCTCGTCGCCCGAGCTGAACCCCCCGATTAACATGAGAATCTGCGCTTCGTCTATGCGCTTCGCCATTTCCCGGACGGAAATTTCAAGGTCCCGGGCGGTCAGGTTGCGTATGACGAAAATATCCGTTTCCGCGCCGGCTTTGGTAAACGCCCGGGCGGTGTCGTACTCGCAGTTGCTCCCCGGGAAAACGGGGATGAACACCCCGGGTTTGGCGGCGCGGTAGGGCGCGGCTGAGAAACGGGCGGCGCGGCTTCCCTCGTACAGCGGTACGTTTACGGAAACCGTTTCGCCGGGCTTCCCCCATTGCGTGGGGAAAACGGGTTCAAAAACGGAAAGCCACGCCTCGCGGCAGCGGGATAGGGGAATTTCCACTCCGTTGACCGTGATGGCGGGACATGCCGTCGTCTTGCCGAGCACGGCGAAGTCAAGGCCGGGGAGCAGCCCGCCGTTTAACGGCGCGGCGGAGATTTCCAATAAAAACGAGCCGTATTCCGGGTGGTACAAATCGCTTTCCCCGTGGGAAATTTCCGCGCCAACCATGTTGCCAAGCGCCATTTTGGTAAGCGCCGCCGCCACGCCGCCCGCGCCTACCGTATAGGCCGATACAATCTTTTTTTGATGAATCAGCTCCGTTACCCGGGCGAAGGATTTCTTCAAATATTCAAAGTCGGGCATGTGATTGCGCCCGTATTTGGCGCGGAGCCAGACCAACGCGTTGCCGGGGGCTTTCAGCTCGGGGGAAATGACTTCGCTCAGGTCTGCGGTTTGCACCGCGAAGGAAACCAACGTGGGCGGCACGTCTTTGTCCTCATAGGAGCCGCTCATGCTGTCCTTGCCGCCGATGGCGGGCGTCCCGAACGCCATTTGCGCCGTAAACGCCCCGAGCAGCGCGAGGAAAGGCTTCTGCCAACGCAGCGGGTCGTTCCCGAGCCGCTCAAAATATTCCTGAAAGGTCAGCCGCGCGTTTTGGTATGAGCCGCCCGCCGCCACGATTTTCGCCAACGACTCCGCCACCGCGTAAGCCGCGCCGTGGAAGGGGCTTTCTTCCGTCACGCCGGGGTCGAAGCCGAAGGACATCAGGCTGACGTGGTCCGTTTCCCCGTCCGTCACCGGTATTTTGGCTGCCATTGCCTGCGCCGGGGTCAGCCGGTGCTTGCCGCAGAAGGGCATCAACACCGTGCCCGCGCCGATGGACGCGTCGAAACGCTCCACCAGCCCTTTTTGTGCGGCAACGTTGAGGCTTTTCAGGTTGCGCAGCCAACGGGAAACCCGTTGACCGGGATGGGATTCGTCTGATTGCGTTTGGGTTATCGGTTTTAGCGTACCCGTTTCGGCACGGAAATGCGCATACGCCGGTACGCGCACACGCGCTTCCCTTTCCGCGCCGGAGGAGCTTAAAAACGCCCGGGAAATATCCAAGACGATGTTTCCCCGCCAGTTCATGCGGATGCGCCCGTGGTCTTTCACCACCGCCACCCGGGTGGTTTCCAGATTTTCCTCACCGGCGAGGGCGATAAAACGCTCCGCGTCGCCGGGGGAAACCACCACCGCCATGCGCTCCTGGGACTCGGAAATCGCCAGTTCCGTTCCGTTCAGCCCCTCATATTTTTTCGGCACCGCGTCCAAGTCGATGTCCATGCCGTCCGCCAACTCGCCCACCGCGACGCAGACCCCGCCCGCGCCGAAGTCGTTGCAGCGCCGGATTAGCGCGGTGGCTTCCGGGTTGCGGAACAGCCGCTGCAGTTTACGCTCGGTGGTAGGGTTGCCCTTCTGCACCTCCGGCCCGCTGTCGGTCAGGGACGCTTCCGTATGCCCCCGGGACGAACCCGTCGCCCCGCCGCAGCCGTCCCTGCCCGTTCTGCCGCCCAACAGCAGGATGATATCCCCGTCGGCGGGCGTTTCCCGTTTTACGTCCGCCCGTTTCACCGCGCCGATGACCGCGCCGATTTCCATGCGCTTCGCGGTGTAGCCGCTGTGGTAAATTTCCGCCACATGCCCCGTGGCAAGGCCGATCTGGTTCCCGTAGGCGGAAAAACCGGCTGCCGCCTGGGTGGTGATGGTTTGCTGTGGAAGCTTGCCCTGCCATGTTTCGTCGATTGGCGCGGTGGGGTCGCCGCTTCCGGTTACCCGCAGCGCCTGATACACATACGCCCTGCCGGAAAGCGGGTCGCGTATTGCGCCGCCGAGGCAGGTTGCCGCGCCGCCGTAGGGTTCGATTTCCGTGGGGTGGTTGTGGGTTTCGTTCTTGAATTGAAGCAGCCAGTCCTCGGTGACCGTCCCGCCGTCGTATTTGACCGTCGTGACCGGAATCACGATACTGCAGGCGTTAATTTCCTCTGATTCGTCCAGGTCGTTCAGCAGCCCTTTTTTCCGCAGCGCCTTCATGCCCGTCACGGCGATGTCCATCAAGGTGACGGGACGGGCGGCGTCGGGGCCGTAAACTTCCTCCCGCGCGGCAAGGTAGCGGCTATACGCGTCTTGGAAAAGCGCTTTATAGGGCCCGTCCTCGAAGGAGATTTCCGTCAGCGCGGTGGTGAAGGTGGTGTGGCGGCAGTGGTCCGACCAGTAGGTGTCGATTACCTTTATTTCGGTAAAAGTGGGGTCGCGGCGCTCGGCGCTGAAATATTCCCGGCAGAACAGCAAATCCTCCGGGCGCATGGCGAGCCCCATTTCGCCGTGGAGCGCGCGGATTTCCCCGTCGCTCATCCCGGTAAAGCCGTTGATGTTTGCGACCGGCTCCGGTTCCGGGGAAAGGGTTTGCAGCGTTTCGGGGACGCCGGGCGGCGCTTCGAAAGAGTCCACGGGGTTGATGAAGAAGTGCCGGATTTTTTCCTTTTCTGACTCGGTGAAAGCGCCCTCGCAGACATAGACCCGGGCGGTCTCGACGGTGAGCGGGGGCGGGCTGCCGGAAGCGGGGGATGAATTGCCTGACATAATCGCCTGTACGCATTGCACGGCGGAATCCGCCCGTTGGTCATACTGACCGGGCAGGTATTTGACGGTGAGGGCGAAACCGGAAAATTCCGGCAGGGCTTCGTAAACCGCGTCCGCCGCCGGTTCGGAAAAAACCTGATTGACGCAGCGCGCCCAGTCGGCGTCGCCGATATCGCCTTCCGCGTCGTAGCGGGCAAACACTCGCAGGTTGGTGAGGTTCAGGTTTAACCGGGAACGCAGGCTGCCAAGCAGCGAAGCCGCCGCCGTGTCGAAGCCGGGTTTCTTTTCGGTGAAGATTCTGCGGATTTTTTTCATGGATGCCTCCGGGGGGTGAAGTAGAGGGAATAATAGCATAAAGAAGGGGAAATGGCACGGGGAGCGCGCCAAACGCTCATCGGCGGGGATATGGCGGGATAGCGGCTATGGAATGTATCTAATTGCCGGTTATCTCCCGCCGCGCCTTCCTGCTGAGTGACGCAAGCGCCAGTTTATGGGACGCACAGGCTATACCGGCAATCACGTCTTG
>JAISWA010000232.1 GCA_031271275.1 Clostridiales bacterium
ATACGCCAGTGTACGCTGCGCGGGGACTGGAAGCTGTACGGCACGTATATTCACGCGGTGCGCGGGGTCACCGCCATCATCGGCGCGCGCGCCATGTCGGAAAAAGCGCGCGAGCTTGAGTTGGCGTGCGTTAACGAGGATGCGGAGTTCATCCTCGACAATACGGAAGACGTGCTTGAGGAGTTGGAAACGCTTCTGGGGAACATACAGGGCGCCCTTCCCACCGAAGCGCGTCTGGACGTCGGGCTTAGCGACGAGGATCGCGATTTTTTAACGCAGCGGTTATCCGGGTTAAAAAGGGCGCTTGAGGAATTGGACTCCACGGCAATCACAGACGCCACCCGCGCGTTGGAAGCGAGGACATGGGACGACAACACCCTGAAACTGCTTGAGGAAATTTCAAATTATATTTTGATGTTTGACTATGAAGACGCGATAAAGGTAATAGAAAAGATATTGTAAGCGAGCCGGGATTTCCCGCCGTCTCCGACCGTCTCCCTGCCGTCATCCTGAGCGAAGCGAAGGATCTTTCAGCCTGACCCGTATAAGATTCTTCGCTTCGCTCAGAACGACAGCGGCTTTTTCAATGACGGCGGCTTTTTTCAAATACTCAGCTGCCTGAACAGCCCGAGCAGCCGGTCCAGTTCCTCGGGGGAATAATACTCGATTTCGATTTTGCCTTTTTTCTTCCCATGCCGTATCTGCACCTTCGCGCCGAGCAGGGTTTTTAAATCTTCGGCGGCTTTCCGGTAGGCGTGGATTACGTCGTCATTAAATTTTTCCGGCACTTCGGGCGTTTCGCGTTCCCGCGCCGCCTGTTTCTCCGCGTTACGGACATAAACCGCGATTAAAGCTTCCGTGGCGCGCACGCTCAAGCCGTCCGCGACAATACGCTCCGCGATTTTTAGCTGCGCGTCGCCGTCGTGTACGGTGAGCAGCGCCTGGGCGTGGCTCGCCGTCAATTTCCCTTCCGCGGCGAAACCCTGCACCCGTTCGTCCAGTTCCAACAGCTTGACCAACCCCGCCACGGCGTGCCTGTTCTTGCCCACTTTTTCGGCTATATCTTCCGGCGTAAAAAAGAAATCCTCCATAAGTCGCTTGTAACAGGCGGCTTCTTCAACGGGCGTCAAGTCCTGCCGTTGGATGTTTTCGATTAAGGCGATCTGCAGCGTTTCCATTTCGGTATAGTCCTTGACGATTACCGGAAGCGTTTCCAGTTTCGCCATACGCGCCGCCCGGTAGCGCCGCTCCCCCGCGATAATGGAAAAATGCCCGCCGCTGTCTTTTACGATAAGCGGCTGTATCACCCCGAAAGATTTGATGGACTCCGCCAACTCCGCAAGCGCCGCCTCGTCGAAATACTGCCGGGGCTGCTGCCGGTTGGGCTCGATTTTACGGATATCTATGTGGCGGACGTTATGCGCCGCTTCCGCCGTTTGCGCGCTCCCCTCCGCCGAAAAGCCGCCGTTTGTTCCGCTATTGTTATTTTGATTTTCTTCGGGTTCCGTCCCCCCGTCAAAACCGAGCAGCGCGTTAAGCCCCCGTCCAAGCCCTTTTTTCATGAAAACCTCCCGCACACGTCTTTATTTATTCCCCCGCGCGATTACTTCCTGCGCAAGCAGCCTGTACGCCTCGGCGCCCTTGGATTTGTCGTCGTAAAGGGTGATGGGCAGCCCGTGGCTTGGCGCCTCGCTTAAACGCACGTTTCGCGGGATGATGGTCTGGTAGGTGTATTCGCTCAAATGCGCCTTTACTTCGTCCACCACCTGGGTGCTCAGGTTCGTCCGCGCGTCGAACATGGTAAACACCACGCCCTCGATGGTCAGGCGCGGGTTGAGCTTGCGCTGCACCAACCCGATGGTGTGCATCAATTGGGAAAGCCCCTCCATCGCGTAAAACTCGCACTGTATGGGCACCAACACCGTATCGGCGGCGCACAGGGCGTTAAGCGTCAGCAGGTTTAAGGACGGCGGGCAGTCGATGAGTATATAGTCGTATAAATATTTCATATGGTTTAAAATAGCGCGCAAAAGGTATTCCCGCTTGGGTTGGTCCACCAACTCGATTTCCGCGCCGGAAAGGTTGATGTTGGCGGGCAGCAGGCGCAGCCCTTCCACCATGGTGGGCCTCACGACCTGTTCTATGTACCCGTCGTCCCCAAGCAGCAGGTTGTAAATGGTGCGGGACAGCGCCTTCTTGTCCACGCCGAAGCCGCTGGTAGTATTGCCCTGGGGGTCCATGTCCGCCACAAGCACCCGCTTTCCCTCCTGCGCCAGGCAGGTGGAGAGGTTGATGTTGGTGGTGGTCTTACCCACGCCGCCCTTTTGGTTGGCGATGGCTATGATACGTCCCATAAACACTCCTTAAAAGCTTGCTAAGATTTCCGTATAGCGATGCGACCTAATGCCTGTCATCCTGAGCGAAGCGAAGGATATGCCCGCCATAAGGATTCTTCGCTTCGCTCAGAATGACACGGAGCGATGCGACTTAATGCCTGTCATCCTGAGCGAAGTGAAGGATCTGCCCGCCATAAGGATTCTTCGCTTCGCTCAGAATGACACG
>JAISWA010000240.1 GCA_031271275.1 Clostridiales bacterium
TTGCCCAATAAATTCTGGCGGAAGCGCCCCTGCTTGCCCGTAAGCAAATCGGAAAGGGACTTGAGCGGGCGGTTGCCCGGCCCGGTCACGGGGCGGCCGCGCCGTCCGTTGTTAATCAGCGCGTCCACGGCTTCCTGCAGCATACGCTTTTCGTTACGCACGATAATGTCCGGCGCGCCGAGGTCCAAAAGCCTTTTCAAACGGTTGTTGCGGTTGATGACGCGGCGGTACAAATCGTTAAGGTCGGAGGTCGCGAAACGCCCGCCGTCAAGCTGCACCATCGGCCGCAAATCCGGAGGGATAACCGGTATCGCGTCGAGAATCATCCATTCGGGGCGGTTGCCCGAAAGCCGGAAAGATTCAATGACTTCCAACTTTTTAATAAAGCGCAGCCGCTTCTGACCGGTGGCGTCTTTAAGCGCGGATTTAAGCTCGGCGGATTCCTTCTCAAGGTCGATGGCGACAAGCAGCTCTTTAACCGCCTCCGCGCCCATTCCCACGCGGAAAGTCGGTACGCGCTGCCCCTTTTCGTCGGAGTAGGTGGAACCGAATTTATCCACCGCCTCGCGGTATTCCTTTTCCGTGAGCAGCGTTTTCTGCTGCAGCCCGCTGATGCCCGGGTCAAGCACAATATAAGAAGCGAAGTACAATACTTTTTCCAACGAGCGGGGAGACATCCCGAGAATCAAACCCATGCGACTCGGAATCCCGCGAAAATACCAGATGTGGGAAACCGGGGCCGCCAACTCGATATGCCCCATGCGCTCGCGGCGCACCTTGCTCTTGGTGACTTCAACGCCGCAGCGGTCGCACACAACGCCTTTGTAACGGATGCGTTTATACTTGCCGCAATGGCATTCCCAGTCCTTGTTCGGCCCGAAAATACGCTCGCAGAAAAGCCCGTCGCGTTCCGGCTTAAGCGTGCGGTAGTTGATGGTCTCGGGCTTCTTTACCTCGCCTCTGGACCACTCGCGTATTTTTTCCGGGGATGCCAGACCGATTTTTATAGAGGCAAAGGTCAATGCCTGATCGTTTTTCATACCTGACCTCCTACTATCTCGTCATCGTCTTCATACAAATACTCGTCGTCGTCCAGTTCGTCTCCGTACAAATCATCGTCACCGGCCGCTATGGAAGCTTCATCCGGGTCATCTATCGGATTAAGTTTGTCCTCATCCTCCTCCGGGTCTTTCCCGTCAGCGGAATAGGAATCTGTAAACACGGCGGCTTTGCTCTTTTTACGCTTGTTTGAAAGCAGGAACTCGTCTTCCTGAACAGAATCCGCTTTTTCTTCAGGGTCGGCATTGTCCGCGGGTATGTCTATATCACCCTCCGCCATCCGATTATCCGTGTCGGTAGCCGCATCGTCGTCGTCATATGTGCCGCCCGGCTTGGAATCCGCGTAATCGTCGTCGTTCGCCGCGTCTTCGGTATAATCGTCGTCGCTGTACTCCTGCCGCTCCTTCTGCCGGAGGGGGGCTTTCGCGCCCGGCTCGCCGCCCTTGCGCACATACCCATGGTCGTCGCCGCTTTCATGGCCTTCGATGTTTACGTTTACGTTCAAGTCCTCCATATCGTCTACGGATTCCTTCATCTCCACCTCGGAAGCGTCGGCGTTAAGCACGGTTACATCCAGTGAAAGCGCCTGCAGTTCCTTCAGCAATACCTTAAACGATTCCGGAACGCCCGGCTCGGGAATATTCTCGCCCTTCACGATTGCCTCGTAGGTCTTTACGCGGCCCACGATATCGTCGGACTTGACCGTCAAAATCTCCTGCAGGGTATACGACGCGCCGTAGGCTTCCAACGCCCACACTTCCATCTCGCCGAAACGCTGCCCGCCGAACTGCGCCTTGCCGCCCAACGGCTGCTGCGTCACCAGCGAATAGGGGCCGGTGGAACGCGCGTGTATCTTATCGTCCACCAAATGGTGCAGTTTCAGATAGTGCATGTACCCTACCGTTATGGGATTGTCGAAATATTCTCCCGACCTGCCGTCCCGCACCCAAATCTTACCGTCGCGGGTAATGGGAACGCCCTTCCACTCACTGCGGATGTTCCGGTTCTCCTCCAGTTGGTCAAAAATTTCCTCGTCGAGGACGGGCTGCCACTTGTCGGCGAACTGCTGCCAGTTGCTTGAATTCACATAATCGTTGGCAAGCTCCAATGTGTCCATAATATCGATTTCGTTCGCGCCGTCGAAAACCGGCGTGGCAATCTTCCAACCCAACACCTTCGCCGCAAGGCCGAGGTGGACTTCCAACACCTGCCCGATATTCATGCGGGAAGGCACGCCAAGGGGGTTAAGCACGATGTCAAGGGGCCTTCCGTTGGGAAGGAACGGCATGTCCTCCACGGGCAATACCTTTGAAATAACGCCCTTGTTCCCGTGGCGGCCCGCCATCTTGTCGCCCACGGAGATTTTACGTTTCTGCGCGATATACACGCGCACCAACTCGTTGACCCCCGGCGGCAGTTCGTCGCGCCGCGCGCCCGGGGGCAGGTCGTGCTTATTGTCCCGGGTGAACACCTTTACGTCTACCACGATACCGCTTTCGCCGTGGGGCACGCGCAAACTGGTGTCGCGTACTTCCCGGGCCTTTTCGCCGAAAATGGCGCGCAACAGGCGTTCCTCCGCGGTGAGCTCCGTCTCGCCCTTGGGCGTGACTTTCCCCACCAATATATCGTTGGGCGACACCTCCGCGCCTATGCGGATGATGCCTTCCTCGTTCAAATCCTTTAACGCCTCGTCGCCCACATTGGGTATGTCGCGGGTGATTTCCTCCGGTCCGAGCTTGGTGTCGCGCGCCTCCGCCTCGTATTCCTCAATATGCACCGAGGTGTACACGTCGTCGCGCACCAACGCTTCGCTTAACAAAATCGCGTCTTCGTAGTTGTAGCCTTCCCACGCCATGAAACCGATCAACGGGTTTTTGCCCAACGCGAGCTCGCCGTGGTCGGTGGAAGGCCCGTCCGCGATAACCTGACCGCCCTGCACCACCTGCCCCTTATCCACGATAGGGCGCTGATTGATACAAGTCCCCTGATTGGAGCGCATAAATTTTGTAAGGTTGTACACGTCCTTGCCGCCGTCGGTGTTGCGTATGACGATTTCGCTTGCCGAAACCGACTCGACTACGCCGGTGTTCTTTGAGGAAACGATAACGCCGGAATCGCACGCGGTCTTATATTCCATGCCGGTGCCGACCACCGGCGCGTCCGTGGTCATCAGGGGAACCGCCTGCCGCTGCATGTTGGAACCCATCAGCGCGCGGGTAACGTCGTCGTTCTCGAGGAACGGAATCAGCGCCGTGGCTACGGAAACAATCTGCTTGGGCGAAACGTCCATCAAATCTATGCGGGAACGGTCGAATTCGGAAATCTCGTCCCGGAACCGGCCCGATACGTGGCGGTTGACAAACCTGCCGTCGTCGTCGAGGGGCTCGTTGGCCTGGGCGATAATATAATTTTCTTCCTCGTCGGCGGTGACGTAGAAAAATTCGTTGGTAACGATGGGGTCCGGCCCGGTTTTGTCCACGATGCGGTACGGCGCTTCGATGAAGCCGTACTCGTTTATGCGGGCGTAGGACGCGAGGGAATTTATCAGCCCGATGTTGGGGCCTTCGGGCGTTTCGATGGGGCACATGCGCCCGTAGTGGGAACTGTGAACGTCGCGGACCTCGAAGCCCGCGCGGTCGCGGGAAAGCCCGCCGGGGCCCAACGCGGAGAGCCGCCGCTTGTGGGAAAGCTCGTCGAGGGGGTTCGTCTGCCCCATAAACTGCGAAAGCTGCGAACTGCCGAAAAATTCCTTCAGCGCGGCGGTGACCGGCCTGATATTGATGAGCGCCTGGGGCGTTACGATGTCCATGTCCTGAATGGTCATGCGTTCCTTGACCACGCGCTCCATACGGGTCAAGCCGATGCGGAACTGGTTCTGCAGCAGCTCGCCCACGGCGCGTATACGCCGGTTGCCCAAGTGGTCTATGTCGTCCTTCTGCCCGATGCCATATTCCACCAGCATAGCGTAGTTGATGGAAGCCATAATATCCTCAAAGGTGATGTGGCGGGGCAGGAGTTTGTTGATGTTAAGGCGGATCGCGCGGGAAAGGTCGTTGGCGTCGGCGGCCTGTTCCAACATCGCCTTCAGCGTCGGGTAATGCACCCGCTCCTTGATCCCGAAATCTTCCGCTTTAATTCCGTAGGGCGCCACGAACTTATCCATGTCCACCGCCATGTTGGAAAGCACCCGGACGGTTCTGTTGTCGCAAACCACCGAGACATACGCGCAGCCCGCGTCCTGAATGGCGTCCGCAAGCTCGGCGGTGACTTTCTGACCTTCCTCGGCGATAATTTCCCCGGTGGAGGGGTCTACCACGTTCTCGGCGACGAAAAAATCGCGGGCGCGGGAACGCAGCGAAAGCTTTTTGTTGAATTTATAGCGGCCTACTTTTGCCAAATCGTAGCGTTTGGGGTCGAAGAACATTCCGCGAAGCAAGGACTCGGAGCTTTCCACCGTGGGCGGTTCCCCGGGGCGGATGCGCTTGTACATTTCCATTAAGCCTTCTTCGTAGGTTTTGGAAATGTCTTTCTCGATGGTCGCCAGAATCTTCGGCTCCTCACCGAACATGTTGATAATTTCGGCGTCGCTCCCCACGCCGAGCGAACGGATCAGCACCGTGACCGGAACCTTGCGCGTGCGGTCAACACGCACATAAAACACGTCGTTGGAATCGGTTTCGTATTCCAACCACGCGCCCCGGTTTGGAATAATGGTGGACGAAATCAGCATCTTGCCCACCTTGTCGAACTCGATGCCGTAATAAATGCCCGGCGAGCGCATAAGCTGACTGACGATAACGCGCTCGGCGCCGTTGATGATAAACGTGCCGGTGCGCGTCATAAGCGGGAAGTCGCCCATAAAAATATCCTGCTCTTTTATTTCATCGACTTCCTTGTTGCGCAGGCGGCATTTGACACGCAAAGAAGCGGCGTAAGTCGCGTCGCGCTCCTTACACTCCTCGATGGTGTACTTGGGTTTTTCGTCAAGGGTAAAATCAATGAACTCAAGCACCAGGTTCCCGCTGTAGTCCGTGATGGGGGATATGTCTTGAAAGACTTCGCGAAGGCCGTCTCTCAAAAACCATTGGTAGCTGTCTTTCTGTACCTCAATGAGATCGGGCATTTCCAAAACTTCGGCGATTCTGGAATAGCTAGCGCGGGAAGGTCCGCCCCCCCGCGTCGGCCGAACTCTGTTTTTTTCCACCGTAACAACCCCTTATATAGATTTATAAAAAAGAAGTGACGCGATACACGGCGTTTCGCTTGCACACCCTATATAATAGCGCGAAATGAAAAGTTTTTATTGATTTTAAATGGGAAATATGATAGTCTGACCAAGATGTTGGCGAACAATAAGTTTTGGAAAATGGCGGTGCGGTAGAATATGTTAGCATACGCTGTTTTGTATGTCAAACTTTTTTTTCGGGTTTTTTAAAGCGGCTGCCCTATGACGGCGGCTTTTTTGTTTTGCAAATCCCTACATATTAATACTAACCATGTTTCATAATAAATAGTAGCGAATCCGCGTTAAATATGTCATTCTGAGCGCAGCGAAGAATCCTTTATGCGTGTAAAGAGACAGATTCTTCGCCTGCGGCTCAGAATGACGGCAGCCGTCGGTGTAAGGAAACGGATTCTTCGCCTGCGGCTCAGAATGACGGCAGCCGTCGGCGTAAGGAAACGGATTCTTCGTCTGCGGCTCAGAATGACGGCAGCCGTCGGTGTAAGGAAACAGATTCTTCGCCTGCGGCTCAGAATGACGGCAGCCGTAACGCGCGGCCAAATCGCTATACAAAACCCGCGAAACGCGGAAAAGGAGAGAATTTTATGAAAAAAACGCGCTTTACCCTTATGCCCGCCGCCCTGTCGGTAATCTTCGCGGCGAGTTTTTTATTGCTTGCGCCTTCCCGCGCTTACGCCGCCGAAGATAGCGGCGGAAGCATTACCGTAAGCGGAACGGGCTCGGTCAACATCAACCCCGACGTGGCGTATGCCTCGCTCGGCGTAAGCACGCACGAAGCCAACGCGAAAACCGCCATGAGCGCGAACAACACGCTGATGGAAAAAGTAATCGCCGCGCTTGAGGGGCTCGGCATCGCGGAGAGAGACATCCGCACCACCGGTTTTACCATGAACCCGTCTTATGATTATTCCAACGTCGGCGGCAGGGAGCGAATCACCGGTTACCATGTCAGCAACCAGTTAACCGTGGTGGTGCGGGATATTTCCATCATCGGCGACGTGTTGGGCGAAGCCGCGGAAGCGGGGGCGAATATTTTCAACAATGTGGAGTTCGCGGTGCTTGACGAGTCCGCGGCGTACAACGAGGCGCTCGCCCTCGCCATGGAAAACGCGGGCGGCAAAGCGCAGGCGCTCGCCGACACCCTCGGCAAAACCGCCACGCCCGTTTCCGTTTCCGAAAACAGCTACAGCAGCTATTACACGCCCATAGAGGCGGGGTTTCTTAACACGGCGACGAACATGGCGGACGGCAGCGTTCCCATGCAATCCGGAAAGCGGACGGTCACAGCCGCCGTCACCGTAATCTATGAGTTCGTAAAATAAAAGGAACCGGGGGGCTATATGAAAATATCCGAATTGATTAACCGGGGCGGGGTGACGGTATCCTGTGAGCTTTTCCCGCCCAAGTACGGCAAAGGACTGGCGGGGGCAAAGGAGATTGTAAAGGAAACGGCGGCGCTCCGCCCGTCGTTTATCAGCATCACTTACGGGGCGGGCGGCGGCACAAGCAAGCATACCGTCAGCCTCGCCGACGAAGCGCAGAATGTTCACGGGGTCACGGCGCTTGCGCACCTCACCTGCGTTTCTTCCGGGCGGGAGACCATCCGCGGTATTTTAGCGGAACTGGCTTCCCGTAACATAAAGAACATCCTGGCGTTAAGGGGCGACCTGCCGGAAAATGAAACGCCTGTCGCGAGCCAATACCGCCACGCCTTCGAGCTGATGGAGGAAATACGGGGCTTCGGCGATTTTTGCGTGGGCGGCGCGTGCTACCCCGAAGGTCACCCGGAAGCGGAGACCCTGCAAAAGGATATCGAAAGTTTGAAGATAAAGGTGGAAAGCGGCTGCGAATTCCTGACCACGCAACTGTTTTTTGACAACAACATCCTTTATAACTTCCTGTTCCGGCTTTTGCGAAGCGGCGTGGACGTGCCGGTAATAGCCGGGATTATGCCGGTTACCGACGGCAGGCTAATCGCCAGAATATGCAAACTTTCCGGCACGTCGCTGCCGCCGCGCTTCAAGGCGATTGTGGATAAATTTTCCGACCGCCCCGCCGCCATGAAGCAAGCCGGGGTCGCCTACGCCACCGAGCAAATCATTGATTTAATCGCGAACGGCGTAAAAAATATTCACATCTACACCATGAACAAACCGGATATCGCCGGTAAAATTATGGATAACCTTTCCGAGATTTTCAAATGACCACCGGCACGCGGCGCGAAATATTGCGCTATCTGGGTACGGAAACGCCGGACGCCCGGTTATCGGGAATCATTGCGGATATAGCGGCGGAACTTGAAACCAACGCCCCGCCGAAAAGCGTTTACCGGATATTTGACTGCAAAACTTCCTCCGCGCTGACGGAAATAGACGGGCTTGCCATAAACAGCGCCGGTCTCGCAAGGCATATGGCGGGCTGCCGCCGGGCGGTATTGTTTGCCGCGACGTTGGGCGCGGGCGCGGATGTTTTAATCCGCCGCTATACCGTCAGCGGCATGGAAAAGGCGGCGGTCGCCCAAGCGGTATGCGCCGCCTTGTTAGAGGAATATTGCGACAAGATAATGGCGGATATGGCGGGGGAGCCGCTGCTTGCCGGTTGGTACCCCCGCGCGCGTTTCAGCCCCGGTTACGGCGACTTTGATATTGCGTACCAAAAGGATATTTTGCGCCTGCTGCGCGGCGACGTGCGCATCGGCCTTACG
>JAISWA010000252.1 GCA_031271275.1 Clostridiales bacterium
TGTGTCATACGAAGCCGACGTATGACACAAAGGGGCGGTTTGATCCGTGGTTCCACCCTTCTTGCCTCAGAGGTTCCTGAGGCCGCTCGGAAAAAGAGATTATAACGTAATCAACGGGCGGGATTAGCGCCGCTTAGAACATGCTTGACACGAGCATGTTCGCGGGGCGGTGTGCGTTGTCTGCTTGGAAACGCTTTCAGCCTTTGGCGCTCCCTCTCTGGGGAATTTCGACTCCGCCGTCCCCGCAATCGCGATGGGAATATTTTTTTTCGCGGGGTAGAGTAACACAAACGAAACGCAAAATGCAAATTATTTTATGAACAGCGTATCGTATTACAGTTGCGCGGATGTAATAATAGGCTGTATTTGCCGGCCTTCCAACGCTTCCTCCAACGCGGGCGTTACGTACTCGCGGCTGAAAGTCAGCGAACGGGGCTTAAGCGCGGGGTCGTCCTGATAAAACGGAACGAAATAAACATTCCGCGCGGTAAGCAGCCTGCCGATGTTCTGCCCGGCGGTTCCCAACGCGTCGTTGGTGGAAACGCCGATTACCACCGGGGCGTTGTTGCGCAGATGGGACTTTATCGCCATCAGCGCCGGGGTGTCGGTGATTCCGTTTACCATTTTGGCGAGGGTGTTGCCGGTCGCGGGAAGCACGAGCAAAATATCGAGCAAACGCTTCGGGCCGATGGGTTCGGCTTCCACAATCGTCCGCAGCGGTTCGGCTCCGGTGATGCGCAAAAGTTTTTCCTTCAGTTCCGCGGCGGTCATAAAGCGCGTGTCCAACGTGTCCGCCGCGTGGGAAAGCACGGGCGTCACCTTCGCGCCGCGCCGGACAATTTCCGCAAGGCAGCCCAACGCCGCGCCGAACGTGCAGAACGACCCTGTCATGGCGAAGCCGACGCGCGCGCCGTCAAGATTCATCCCTGTCCCCTCCTTCCAACTCGTCAACCATATGACTCACCGTGTCGAGAATATACGCCGCCGTGGTGACCGGGGCTATTTTCCCGGGAAGGGAGTTGGTGTACAGCACCTTCAGCCCGAAGTCGCGGCTGTCGTTTACGTCCACGCCGTAGGGCGGGCTTGACAGGTCGATGAGCAGGGTGTCTTTGCGGATGTGCTTCATATTGGTTTTGTCGAGCAGGGTGTGGGGGACGGTGTTGAAAATGATATCCGCGTGTTTCAAACACGCCTCCATCTCCTCGAAAAATACCGGCTCGTGCCCGCAGCACCGCGCGGCGGCGGCGGCGGAACTTTTGTTGACCACCGCCGTAACGCGCGCGCCGATACCCCGCAGCATACCGGATAAAACTTTCCCCACGCGGCCGTAACCGACGACGAGCATGTGGCTGTTGTGAAGGGTGATTTCCGTTTCCTCGATGGCAATCTTAATCGCGCCTTCGGCGGTGGGGATGGCGTTGAGCAGCAGCAAATCCTCCCGCTTGAGCATGTCGAGTATGTGAATCCCGAACTTGCTTGCCATTTCGAATATTTCCGGTTTAACAAACCCGGCGATAAAAGTCTGGTGCGGCTTAATCAGCCGCAATAAATCTTCCACATATATCGGCGCGTTGTGGAACGGCGCGTTAAGCGCCCCCCCGTTGTGGGAACACGGTATCGGGCCGATGATATAATCCGAATCCTCGATGGCTTCATAAAGGTTTTTGCACTGCATAGGCGACTCGCGCTCGTAATTCACAAAGCCGAAAAGCCTCACGGTATGCCCCTTCCCGCAAAGCATTTTCGACAGCGCGAGGTTCCTGCGGTCACCGCCGACCACGGCAAAAGTACGCGCGTCCATAAAAAAAACCCCCTGACATATCTTTTTTATAATATGTCCGGGGGATAAGAAGGTGCGTCCAATATGAGGCGTTCCACTACCTGAACCTGTATTGGATACCGGATTGCTTTAACACTTCGTTCGCTTCATGCCGGTTGGGAATCTTTCCGTTTACGGTAACATTACGCGACGACCGTTTCAAACCGCTCCGCCTCAAAAGACAAATGAACCGGGCCAATATAATCACAGTTTAACTCCAACATTTCCGGAGCCGCGTCACGCACGCGCTGCACAAGCTCGTCATACGCCGGAGCGGAAAGAATTAAACCCGGAATATCCTTTGTCTCGGTATACCAAGTGGCGGATTCTTCATCCCATACTAATTTGACAGTGCATTGCATTTCCAAACCTCCTATTAAATCCTTTTCGACAACTTCCCCAACTCCTCCGCCAACAGCGGGTTCAGCACCCGTATGTGCGTCCCTTTCATCCCGAGGGAGCGGGTCTCCACCATGCCCGCGCCTTCCAACTTCCGCAGCGCGTTGACCGCCACCGAACGGTTGACGCCCAACTTCTGCGCGGCGCGGGAGGCGACAAGCAGGCCGTCCTTGCCCTCAAGGGTTTGAAAAATCAGCACCGCCGCTTCCAACTCCGAAAACGAAAGGGAATTGACCGCGGCCTTCACCGACTCGCCCCGGCGGCGCTGTTCCGTTTCGGTTTCGTCCTTCCGCGCTTTGAGCAGTACCGCGCAAAAGGCGAGCGCCATATGGAACGCCGCCATTTCGTCTTCGGAAAATTCCGCGCCCCTTCGGGAAAGCGCTATTGCGCCCAGTTTCATTCCGTCCCCGTATACCGGAAGCAGCAGGCTGTATTTTTTTTCAGCCACTTCACCGTTCGCGCCGGAAGGGATCAAACTTTTCGCAATCTCCCCGCCGTCCCCGCCGCGCAAAACCGCGTCCGCGCCGGTACATTCCCGCAAAAGGCGGCACACGCCGGAAAGCCACGTTTCTTTCTCCCCGCTCTGCGCAAGCGCCGCCAACTTTTCCGCAAACAAAGAAGCGGCGCTCATGCGTCCGCTTCCTCCAGTACCGCGCTGTATTTGCATGAAGCGTTGGAACACGCCTCGCGTTTTTCCCTGAACCCTTTCTCCACCAGGTATTCGCCGCAGAGGGGGCATTTCCTGCCCGTGGGCTTGTTCCACGACATGAACCCGCATTCGATATTTCTTTCGCAGCCGAAATACTTGCGGCCCTTCTTGGACTTTTTCACCAACACCTTGCCGCCGCAGAGCGGGCAGCTTACCCCCGCTTCCTCGAACAGCGGCTTGGTGTTGCGGCATTCCGGAAAACCGGGGCAGGCGAGGAATTTCCCGAACCGCCCGTTTTTGATGACCATGTTGCGGCCGCAGTTTTCGCAGAGGATATCCGTGACCTCGTCCTTGATGTCAATATGCCCGAGGCTTTCCTCGGCGGTTTTTATTTTCGCTTCCAACGGCGGGTAGAAACCCCGCAGGATATTTTTCCAGTCGATTTCCCCCGTTTCCACCTTGTCGAGGGAATCCTCCATCTTGGCGGTAAATTCCACGTCCACGATGTCATTGAAATTGTCGGACATGATTTCGTTCACGACCTCGCCCAACTCCGTGGGGTAGAAAACTTTGCTTTCCCGCACCAGATACCCCCGGGAAACCAAGGTGGAAATCGTGACCGCGTAGGTACTGGGCCTGCCTATGCTCAGTTCCTCCATCGCGCGCACAAGCTGCGCCTCGGAATAACGCGGCGGCGGTTGGGTGAAATGCTGCTCGGGCAAAAATTTTAACAGTTTAAGCGCGTCGCCCGGCTTTAATTCCGGCATACGCACGTCCCGCTCCGAGTCCTCGTTCTTGCTGTAGACGGTCAGGTAGCCGTCGAACTTTAACACCGAACCGCTCGCCCGGAAGATGACCGGCTTGGCGCCGCCCTTCGCCGCGGCGATTTTAACCGTCAGCGTGTCGTACTGCGCCGGGGCCATCTGGCTGCTTACGAACCGCTCCCAAATCAGTTTATATAACCTGAACTGCTCCCGGGTGAGGGAATCCTTGAGGGAATCGGGCGCGCGCTCCGTTTGGGTGGGGCGTATCGCCTCGTGGGCGTCCTGACTGCGGCCCTTGGCTTTGTACTGGGGCCTTTCCGGGCTGACGTACCTGTTCCCGAAACTGCCTTCGATATACTTTTTCGTTTCCTCATAGGCTTCGTCGGAAACGCGGGCGGAGTCGGTGCGGATGTAGGTCACCAGGCCTACGGTACCCTCGCCCTTCACGTCCACGCCCTCGTATAACTGCTGCGCCACGAGCATAGTCTTGGAAGGCGCGAAGCCGAGCAGCTTTGACGCTTCCTGCTGCAAGGTGCTCGTGGTGAAGGGGGCGGCGGGTTTTTTCGAACGCGCGCCGTTCTTTACGTCCTGCACCGTAAACGCCGCGCCGTCGGCGCTCGCCAACACCGCGTCCACGTCTTCCTTCGTTTTCAATTCCTTTTTGCCGTTATCCGTTTCGTTGTACCGGGCGGTAAATTTCGCCGACCCTTTTTGCAGCTCCGCCTCCAACGTCCAGTATTCCTCGGGAACGAAACCGTTGATTTCTTCTTCCCTGTCGCAGATGATTTTAAGCGCCGCGCTCTGCACCCGCCCCGCGCTCAAGCCCTTGCGCACTTTTTTCCAAAGCAGCGGACTGATGCGGTAACCCACGATACGGTCCAACACCCGCCGCGCCTGTTGGGCGTTGACCAAATTCATGTCGATGCCCCGGGCTGCCTTGATGGACTGGGTAACCGCGCTTTTGGTGATTTCGTTGAAGGTGATGCGGGCGGTGTTTTTTTCGTCGAGCTTCAGCGCGTGCATTAAATGCCAGCTGATGGCTTCGCCCTCCCGGTCGGGGTCGGTGGCGAGGTAAACCTTCTGCGCCGCCTTGACTTCCTTGCGCAGTTTGGAGAGCACGTCGCCCTTGCCCCGGATGGTGATGTACTTCGGCTCGTAGTCGTTTTCCACGTCCACCCCGAAGTCGCTTTTCGGCAGGTCGCGCACATGCCCCACGCTTGCCTCTATTTTATAATTGGAGCCGAGGAATTTTTTAAGCGTTTTTATTTTTGTGGGTGATTCCACAATCACAAGATTTTTTGCCATGGGCGCTACCTCGCAATATTCTATATATTCCTGATATATCTCATGCCCGGAAGCTTTTTGATGAAGCCCTTGAGCTCCAACATGGTCAGCACGTAGTGCAGGGCGTTCGGTTGGCTCCCCGTGCGCAAAACCAGTGAATCAAAGCCTTCCGGCTCAAAATTCAAGCTATCATAAACGATTTTTTCCTCTGGCGCAAGCGCGTTTGCCGCGTTTTCGGGCTTCTCCCGGGGTTTGGCGGCCGCGGGAACTTTCCCGAGCAGCGCGAGTACGTCCTCGTAAGTTGCCGCGGGGTACGCGCCGTCCCGGATTAAAATATTGGTGCCTTCGCTCAGTTTGCTCAGTATGCTTCCCGGCACCGCCATAATCTCCCTGCCCTGGTCCTGCGCCTGGTCCACCGTGATCAGCGTGCCGCTTTTCCGCGCCGCCTCCACCACGACCACCACGGAACTCAGCCCGCTGATAATACGGTTGCGGGCGGGAAAATACGCGGGCATGGGCGTAACGCCCGGGGGGTATTCCGAAACGAGACAACCGTTCCTTATTATATCCGCCCTCAGCGCCCGGTGTTCCTTGGGGTAGCAAATATCCACGCCGCAGCCCAGTACCGCGACGGTTTTACCGCCGCCCTCCAACGCGCCTTTGTGCGCCATTCCGTCTATGCCCCGCGCCATTCCGCTGACCACCACCACGCCGTTTTGCGCCAACGGCTTCGCCAACAGGCGCGCGGAAGTCAGGCCGTATTCCGAACAGCGGCGCGAGCCGATGATGGCCGCGCAGGGAAGCGCCCCGTCGGGGAGCTCGCCCATATAAAAAATCCCCACGGGCGGGTCGGGGATTAGCTTTAAAAGCGGGGGAAACGACTGATGCTCCCGGGAGACAAACACGATTTTTTGCTGTTCCATTACGCGCAAAATCTTCTCGATACGGGAAAGGGAGCGGTTTTCGAGTATCAGCGCTATATGGTTTTCCGTCAGAAAACGGGCGGAGCGGAGCGCGTCGGCGGTCGCGTCGAACACCGCCCGGGCGGAGCCGAAAAAATCCAACAGCGCGTTCTGCTTGCGGGAGCCCGCGCCGTGTAAAGTGGAAAGCCAAAGCCGGTAAATTTCTTCGCCCATAAACATAGCCGCCCGAAAATCTGATAGAATAACGTAAGCGCGGTAAAACCGCTTAAATATGACACGCCCGAAGGGAAATTTCAATGAAGAAAATTTTTGAGCGGAAATATTTCGCGCGAAAACGCTTTTTGAGAAAGTTTTTCCGCCCGCGCCCGCTGATTCTCGCCGCCGGTTTGTCCATGTGCGCCGCGGCGCTTTGGCTTTTGTTCACCGCGGGGCTTGGCAACAACACGCTGTACGCCTCCGGCAT
The DNA here is from genome assembly GCA_031271275.1 of Clostridiales bacterium. Taxonomy (GTDB): domain Bacteria; phylum Bacillota; class Clostridia; order Lachnospirales; family WQUN01; genus JAISWA01. The sequence goes on from JAISWA010000252.1 coordinate 6,302, forward strand.
AGCGGCGGCGCTGTTGGTTTACGGGTGGAAGTACGAGCGTTTTATCAGAACGGGGTGGCTGAATATTTTGATTGGCTGTTTCGCGGCGCTCTACATAGGGCTGATGATTTTTATCGCGGTATACGGGGGCAGGGACACCGCGACCTACGCGGAGGACGCGGTGATTGTGCTCGGCAGCGGTATCAAGGGCGAAAAAATTTCCGCCCCCCTTGAGCGCCGGTTGGAAACCGCCGTGGAATACCACCGGAAAAACCCCGGCGCGGTTATCGTGGTTTCCGGCGGGCAGGGCCCGCGGGAAGACATTACCGAGGCGCTTGCGATGGAGCGGTATTTGACTTCGCGCGGCGTGCCGGCGGAAAAAATTTTGAAAGAGGGCAACTCCCTTTCCACATGGGAGAACATACAATTCTCCAAAGAAATATTGGACAGGCGTTTCCCCGGCGATTATTCCGTCGCCATCGTCACCAACGCTTTCCACATATACCGGGCGGTGAGCTTCGCGCGGCAGGCGGGGCTGAACGCCGCAAGCCTGCACGCGGGAACGCCGTTTCTTTCCGTACCCGCCTGCTATATCCGCGAAGCCGCGGCGGTGGTGAAGCTATGGGTGTTTAAGCGGTAGGCGTCCGCATCCGGCATTTTTTTCGCAAATCTGCGTGTGTGCTGACAAGAAAAAACCTACCAAACCGTATGTTTAGAAGTAAAAAATATTTTATTTGCATCGCGAAATATATTTAAATTTTGTTATATTTATTTGCCAAATTGACATTATAAACAATTACTGAAAGCGCCTGCCTCGCGAAAAAACATTTTTCTAATAATTTTTGAGCGCGGCGGCGCAAGAAAGCGGCTCCGCCGCTTTTTCTCCGCAATTCGTCATAGGAAACTGCACCTTGCGCGTTCGGTTGGCTTCAAAACGGAACGCTGGAATCAAGCAGTTTCCTATGACAGAGCATTTTCACGAACGCCAGACGCGTTCGCGCGTTTGGCGCGATTTTCACGAACCCAAAGATTGTTCCGCCCATAAAACTGTGTTATGCTTGCCGTCGTTATTTTTTAAAATTAGGAGGAGGATTCATGGCTACCAAACCGCTGCTTCTTGAGAAGTGGGACTTTATTATATTGCTCGGCGAGTCGGGCGGGGGCAAGGGCACGTTGGTCAAGAGCATCAAGCATTATTGGCTCGAGAATTTACATTCCGCGAGCATGGGGGATATTTTCCGCGAAAAGGCAAAGACGGACCCGGTGCTGAAAGAAATGACCGACCAGGGGATTTTGGTGGACAACGCCGTCGTCTCGCAAGTTTTTCACGAGTTTGCCGAAGCGCACACGCCGGGGTTGGTGGACGGCTACCCGCGCAACCGCCAGCAGGCCATCGACTTGATTAAGTTGGTGAAGGAAAAAGACTGGCGCGTGTTGGTGGTTGACCTGCAGTGCAATGTGGACAAAATAATCGAGCGCCTGCTCGCCCGCAAACGCGCCGACGACAACCTGGCGATTGTTTACAAGCGGCATACCGACCACATGTACCTGCACCCGCTGGTCATGGCGGAGATCAAAACCCGGCCCGACCTCTTTGACATCATCACGCTTAATGGGAACCTTAACGCCGACATCGTGTTCAGCAACTTCCTGCTCGACGTGCTTCGGTTGGTGGATATGCTGTACTTCTACGACTTGAGCGACGTGGAAACCACTTTTAAAGTAGAGGACGACGAAACCGCCATCAACCCGGCGATAAACCGGTGGATTTGCGGATTCCTAAAAAGCATTCAGGAAAAAATTTTAAAACCGGAATAATTTTTGACCGGAAAATCAGCCAAACTTTTTGCCCGCGCCAACAGGCGCGGTTTTTTTTATGGAAGCTGCCCTTATTTGCAATATTATTTTAATAGACATGATGTTAATTAATGTTATAATGTGTCGTGAATTGGCGGAGGGTTTTTATGGAGTCAGTCAAAATTTTCGCCCGGGCGAAAATAAATACCGCGCTCGACATACTGGGAAGGCGCGCGGACGGGTATCACGAAATCCGCACCGTCATGCAACAGTTGCTTTTAAGTGACGAACTGTTGCTGCAAAAAACAAACGAAGCGGGGAACAACACTTTCACTTTCCGTTGCGCAGACCCCGCGCTGCCCGCCGACGGCAGCAACCTTGTTTGCAAGGCTTCCCGTTATTTAATTGAAACTTATCATATAACACAGCCGTTTACTGTTTCGCTTATTAAAAATATCCCCGTCTCCGCCGGGCTTGCCGGGGGCAGCAGCGACTGCGCCGCCGCCCTCATGGGTATAAACACTTTATTCGATTTAAAGATACCCCGGTCGCAATTATTGGAGATCGGGAAAGGCTTCGGCGCGGACGTGCCCTTTTGCTTAACGGGGGGGCCGGCGTTGGCGGAAGGCATAGGCGAGATACTCACGCCCCTGCCCCCGCACCCGGAAGTTTTTATTGTGCTCGCGCGGCTTCCGGCGGAGGTTTCCACCAGAGAAATTTTCAGGCTTTACGACCGCTCGGATAATACCTGTCACCCCGATATCGGCGCGATGACGGACGCTTGTTACGCGGGCGACGCGGGGCGTATCGCCCGGTGCTTCGGCAACGCGCTGCAAAGCGTCACGGCGGGTATGCATCCGGAAATTTTACCGTTAATAAAAACCATGCGGGATTTTGGCGCGATGAACGCTTCCATGACGGGCAGCGGCCCGACGGTGTTCGGGTACTTCCACACAAAGGAGGACGCCGAATACTGCATGGCTGAGATTAAGCGGAAAAATCCCCCTGTACGGGACGTAATCCTTACCGGCGTTTATAACAACCCATAACATAAGATTCAATGAAGGGATGGCCTCAAGAATGAAGTCAGAAAAAAGGTTTAAGAAAAAAACGCGGTTGACCGCGCTTGCGCTGTTGGTTGCGATGGTGCTGCCCGCCGTGTTCCCGGCGGCGGTGTACGCGGCGACTTACCGCGACGTACCCCCGACGCACTACGCCTTCGCCGCGGTGGACTGGGTCTCCAACCCCGTTAACGGAAGTATTATGGTGGGCGACGCCGCGAACAATTTCAACCCGACAAAAGTGTTGGATAAATTCGAAGCCGCCAAGATTTACGCCATGGCAGCCGGGTTCAAGTATTCCACCGCCACCATTGCCGCCGCCGAACAGGAAATATTCGACAGGTCCTACGAATCCAACCGGGCTTTCCTCGACTCTATGGCGGGCCAGTATGTCCGGTGGAACAAAACCGCCGACAGGGAAATCGCTTACCTCCTTTACCAGGGCATACTCACCACTTCCGACGTGACGCGGTTCATTACCAAATCCAACAATGTGGAAACCATCAACAATCTGACCAAACAGGAAGCCATCGTGTATGTCGTGCGGCTCGACAAAAAGCAGTCCGTCGCCGACGCGATTACCGTCCCCTACCACTCCCCGTTCAAAGACGACGCGCAAATAAACGCCGATTATAAAAAGTACGTTTATTACGCGAAGGAAGCCGGAATCGCCACCGGCTCCGACGGCTACTTCAACCCGGCGCGCAACATCACCCGCGCGGAAATGGCGCAGACCTTCTACAGTATGCTGTCCAACCGCCCCGGTTCCTCCACCTACAGCCCCGGCGCGGTGTCCACGAACGGCTCCGCCATATACGGGACGATTGATTCCGTTTATATGGACACCCACGTATACATCGCCTCCACCTCGGACAATGTGCCCCGTATATACAAGTTCGCGCCCAACGCCGTGATTCTCGTGGACAATGTGCAGCGCGCGCCCGCGTTCTTGGTACGCGGAATGTACGCCACCGCGTTGGTCAATACTTCCGGCGAAATCATCAACCTGGTGGCGCAGACCAACGCCCCCGTAACGCCGACGCCCGCGCCAAACGGCGTGCTTCCGTCAAACCTGCTTGAGAACGAGGGCTATGTCACCGCGGTGTCGCCGCTTTCCGGCGGTATCGTCACCATCAAGACCCAGCGCGTGCGTCTCACCGGCGAAATCGTCACCGACGAAAACGCCTATGCGGTGGTCGCGAACTGCGTCATAAAGCGCGGGGAGAATGTCGTTACCTTTAACGACATCAAGGTCAACGACATTATCTTTTTCCAATACAACGGCAATACTATTTACAACATAGAGCTGCAGGAGAAGAACCGCACGATTTTCGGCACGCTTTCCGAGAAGAAATTTGTGGACTTGACCTCCACGCCGGTGTTGGTCATAGAGGACGACAAAAGGGTCAAATACGAGCTTCGCGTATCGTCCTCCACCATCATCAACCGCAACGGCTCCCGCAACCTGACGTGGGACGAGCTTAAAATAGGCGACGCGATTGAGGCGGACTGCGAATACGACACCCTTGTGGCCGTTTACGCCACCGGCGAAAGGACTACGGTAAACAGCGCGGTCCTTGAGGAAATCCATATCACGCAAAACACGCAGCAAATCGCGGTGCGGCGCAGTGACCGCAGCCTCACCGTGCATACGGTAACGCCGGACACTTACGATGTGCACGACCTGCGTATCGGGATGGAGCTCCGCCTGTATATGGACAGTCAGGAAGTCTACGATATTCTCGTGCTTTCCGGCGAGACCGCCAACAATAACAGCAACCAGCCGCAGACCAACATACTGACCGTTTACGGCAAGATACTCAGCATTAACAACAGCTATTCCTTCGTGGTATCCGACTTCGACCGCAACAACGCGCAGTACACCGTCTACCTTAGCGCGAACACCATCAACGTGGATACCAACCGCCAAATTAACCTTGAGGTTTTGAAACCCGGCGCAAACGTATATATTACCTTTACCGCCAATGATTCTTTCGAGGCAAAAATGATTAAGGTGCTTTCATAACCAACTTGTTTTTAAAGGGGAAATTTCGTATGTGCTATAATAACGGGATTTCCCCTTTTTAAAATTTTCGCTTCCGGAGGTGCTTATGGACGCCGAAGACCAAAACCGACAAGATAAGCCGGCCGGTTTTAAACATATGCCGAAACCCATAAGGCCTGCGCCCATAAAAATATCCCCGTCGCCTGCCGGCCCACAGCGGAGACCGCAGGAGATTCAACCGGCTCCCGTGCCGCAGCCCCCTCATGAAAACAAACCGTCAGCGCCCGCGGGTATTAATCCCGACGATTTTGAGCTGCCAAACCGCAGCCGACCGCAACCTGCGCGCCAGCAGCAGGTAAGGGGTACGCGTTATACGCCCGTGAACAGGCGCCCGGTTGCGGGAACGCCGCGCACCGGCGCAAGGGCGGCGTCCCGCTCAGCCAAGGAGCCTTCCCTCGGGCAGGCGTTTTTGATTTTCTTCCGAAGGCTTATCAAATCGAAATCACAACCGGTTAACCGCATACTCGGCATTACCGCGCTTGGCGCGGTGGTGGTCGCGCTTGTTGTGCTGACCGTCTGGTCGTTTACGAATAAAAACGCCTATGCCGTTTATCTGGGGGAAAATTTGATCGGCTACGTCTCAAACGCCACCGAAATCACCAACGCGTCGCTGCATTCACTGGCGGTCGAACATCTCGAGAAGGGTCTGGACGCCAAAGTGCAGGTCAACGAAACCGTCACCGTGGAACTCGCCCACGCGTCCCGCAATAAAATCGTTTCTATTTCCGATATAACCAGTGACGTAAGCACCAAGTTCACCTATAAACTCGCCGCGTGCGCGATTCATGTGGAAGGCGCGGAGGCTGCCGTGCTTAAAACGGAAGCGGAGGCAAACGCCGTCCGCGACCGGCTGATGGAGCCGTATAAGCTGCCCGACGTAAATTACGTAGACTCCTCCTTTGTGGAAGACGTCGCGTTTATCACCAAGTTGGTGGACAGGGAAGAACTTGACACCGTCGAGGATACGCTTGTCAAACTGGATAAAACCACCCGCGTAATGGAAGATTATATCGTACAGCCCGGCGACTTTCTCGGCACAATCGCCATGCGTAACAACACCACGCTTGAGAAAATTTGCGCCGACAACGGCATAACCGCCGCCACTACCATACGCCCGGGCGAAATACTTAAAATAGATACCGTAAAGCCCTACCTTTCCGTCAGAACCATCGAGGAAATCGTCCGGAAGGAAAGCGTCCCCTATCAGGTGCGCAACGTGGAGAACCCCTTGGAGCACAAGACGTTTTCCAGAACCGTTGAGGAGGGCAAAAACGGCGAGCAGGAAGTCACCGTGCGCATTACGCGCGTTAACGGCGTTCAGCAGGGCGACGAAGACGTAATCAGTACAAACATCACCGTTCCCGCCGAAGACCGCGTGGTCGAGGTGGGGACATCGGAATCGGAACCGGAAAGACACTAACCAACGAGCTGAGAGCAACGGACGGAGTTAGCCGTTCGCTAATCGTTACGCGCGCGGACTTTACTAAACTCACTGCACAGTTACGGCACAACTCGCGCCCAAACCGGGCGCTCAAACAAGTGCCTGCACCGTGCATTCGTTAAGTAAAGTCACGCACTGCTTCACTTAATCGCTCACGGCTAACTCCGTCCGTTGCTCTCAGGCGAACGTGCAGGGTTTCCCTTTCCTTTGCTCGTACCCCAAGCGGAATAAACAACTCGGCGAGTGACGTGTGAGCGCAGCGGAACAGGAACGAGCGAGTTTGTTTATTCGCGATGAGAGACGTACAAGGAAAGCAGACGACTGTGTTTTAAACGAACAAAGAAGGTTAGTATTAAAAATAAGAACGGAGGCCGGGATGAAGCGTAAAATTCTGGTGGTGGACGACGAAAAAAATATCGTTGACATCGTTTCGTACAACCTGCAAAAGGAAGGCTTTGAAATTATCGAAGCCCACGACGGGGAGGAAGGGCTGCGGTACGCGTTGGAGGAAAACCCGGAGCTGATTCTGCTCGACATCATGATGCCGAAGATGGACGGCTTTGAAGTGTGCCGGCGCATACGGGAAAAGTCGCAGGTCCCCATCATCATGCTTACCGCAAGGGCGGAAGAAGTGGATAAGGTGATGGGTTTCGACATCGGCGCGGACGATTATGTCACCAAACCCTTCGGTATGCGGGAACTGCTCGCGCGGGTAAAGGCAAACCTGCGCAAAAGGGACACGCCCGATTCCCCGAAGCAAAACGGCAAGCTGCTGCATTTCGGCGACCTTACCATAGACCTGGACCTTTATGAAATCAAACGCGCGGGCGAAGTCATAGAGTTAACCCGCCGGGAGTTCGAGTTGGTCAAGTTCCTCGCGACGCAAAATTATCAGGTGTTTACCCGGGAAAACTTACTCGAGAAAGTATGGGGTTACGAATATTTCGGGGACGTGCGCACGGTGGACGTTACTATCCGCCGCCTGCGTACCAAGTTGGAAGTCAACCCCGACGCGCCCGAGTATATTCTGACCAAGCGCGGCGTAGGCTACCACTTCAAACCGGATAATCAATAATGAACAGTATCAAGCTTAAGCTGCTGTTTATCTGTATCGCCGTAATGCTCATCGTCATGTCGGTCTGCGGGAGCATTATGCTGCAAACCGTCAAAGCCAACGAGGAACAAAAATCCCGTGAGCAGTTAAGGGCTTACGCGGTGCGTATTAACGAGCAAATCGTGCAGGTGTACGAGAGCCCTGCGCAGTTTCAGGACGGTTTCGACCGTTGGAACACCGACAACGAGATTCAGGGCGGGATAATGGACGCGGCGGGCGTCTTTGTCGCGCCTTATTCTTTTTTGGGCCATCAGATAAACAACAGCGCGGTGGTCGCGGCGCTTGCGGGCAGGGAAGATTTCCTCCCCGGGGAAAAAGGACTGGATTTTAACCTTACCGAACAGGAATGGCTGTGCTATACGCTGCCCGCCGAAAAAAACGGCGAGCGTTTCGTGGTGTTCACCCGCATGAACGCGCAGGCAATGAACAAAAACCTCTCGCAGCTTACGCTTACGTTTATTATTATGGTGGTCATCGCGCTCGTGCTGACCGGCGCGCTTTGGTACGTGTTCGCGGACACGCTGACGCGGCCGATTATCGCGCTGACGCGCCGCGCGAAAGAAATGGCGGAGGGCAACCTCGATACGGACATCCCCGTGCAAAGCCGGGACGAAATCGGGCAGCTCACCGAAAGCTTTAACAACATGGCGAAAGAGCTCAACACGACGCTTGCGAATATTTCCAGTGAAACCAACAAACGCGGCGCGATTTTGCATAACATGACCGACGGGGTGCTCGCCTACGACGCCGGGGAAAAACTGATTCACGCCAACAACACCAGCGGGGAGCTGCTCGGGTACGACGATATACAAACCGCGCCCATGCGGGAAATCTTGAAGCGGCTGTACCTTTCCCCCGAAGAAGTGTACGCCCTTGCGCAAGACCAGGTGAAGGAATCCACCCTTTCCATAGGCGACCGCTTTATCACCGCGTGCGTCACGCCGTATATGAACCTTTACAATGAAATAGACGGCTATGTCATCGTGCTGCAGGACGTGACCAAAATGACGAAGCTCGATTTGATGCGCAAAGACTTCGTGGCGAATGTTTCCCATGAGTTGCGCACGCCGCTTACGTCCGTGCAGACCTATACGGAGACTTTGCTCGACGGCGCGATAGACGACCGGAAGACCGCCATCGACTTCCTGAAAGTAATCGACGGCGAGACGCAGCGCATGGCGCTGTTGGTTACGGATTTGCTTTCCCTTTCGAGGCTCGACAACAAATCCTCCGCCGAGGAAAAAGAGGTCATTGATCTGGCGGGGCTGCTGCGGGTCGCGGTACGGCAAAGTCAGGTGCACGCGGATAAAAAAGGTCAGCGCATCACTTTCGACTCGCCGAACAAGCCCTACTTCATAGAAGCCAACGCGGCGCGCATCAATCAGGTCGTCACCAATATCCTGACCAACTCCGTCAAATACAGCCCCGAGGACACGGAAATAGACGTTTCCACGGAAGAAACGGACAAATACTACCGCGTATTTATCCGCGACCACGGCATGGGCATCCCCAAAGACGACATACCGCATATTTTTGAAAGGTTTTACCGCGTGGACAAGGCGCGTTCCCGGGCTATGGGCGGAACCGGGCTCGGGCTTGCCATCGCGAAGGAAATTATGGAGGAACACGGCGGGCGCATCATCGTTACCAGCGAGTTGAACCAGGGCACTACCATGGTACTCCGGTTTACCCGGTACAAGTCGGTATGACGGCGCGCCGCCGGCGTTTACGGTTTTTAAAATACCCGCTGATCATCGCGCTGATGGTTCTCGCCGTTTTTCAAACCGGACGGCTGTGGCTGATTAATATCGCCAACCGGAATTTTTTTAACGTGTTTTCCCAAACGCCGCCCGCCGCCGCCGAAACCCTTGAAAACTTTATACGCCCTTACCGCGTCGTTTCCGGTTCGGGCGACGGGTTTTTCAATATCCAGTACAGCGGGCTTACCAACGCGGAAAGTTGGCAGTACGGGCAGAGCGCCCTGTCCGCGGTGCTCACGAACGGCGAATTTGCCGGGGCGGTCACGGTGGATTATGAAAAACTGCTCGCAAGCCAGGTGTACCTGTACGATTACAACTTCCAACTCCCGTCGGAAACGCTGGCGCGCGCGTTAAACAGCCAACGCGCGGCGACGCTGACTTCCCGGGGCGTTGCTTCCTTTGACCGCGTCGCGGTGCAGCCCCCCGCTTCCGAAAACGAAAGCTTGCAGGTTTATTTTATCCGGGACGGCGACGCGTTCGCGTTCCGCCTGCCGGAAACCGGCGCGCAAACGCGCTTTATACGTACCATAGAACCCGCCCGTTCTTCCGGGCGGCTCGCGTATGTTCCCGCCGGAAGCGAAGTGATTGCGCAAGCCGCGCCGGGTCAGTTCATCGCCACATGGGAGGAAGGGTTCCCCTACCCGCCCGTCGTCATTACCAACCCCTATACCAACGATTACGGGGAAAAACTCATTTCCTTCATCCAGACCCGCGCCGAGCCTTTGTTTGACAACCCCGCCGCGATTAACGCGGAGGTCGGCGCGGACGGGGTGTACACCTTCTCGACGCAGAATACGGTGGTGCGCTTTACGGAGGAGGACATCCTCGAATACAACAGCTACCGGGCGGTGGACAGCGCCGGGACCGTCAATGTTGTAAGGGATTATTCCGCCGCCGCCGCGTTTATCGCCGCGGACAACCATATCGTCAACGAAACCTATCTCGCCGGGTACGAGGAACAGGAAGGCCGCCATGTATTCCGGTTTGATTACGTGATAAACGATTTGCCGCTTTTGCTGCAGTCGGGGCATCCCATAGAAGTGACCGTAGACCGCGGGATGGTCACCCGTTACCGGAAGCTTGCGTACAATTTCCATACCGACTCCAGCGAGTCCTTCACCGGTTCGATTAAATTTGACGAATGGATTGACCCGAAGACGCGCGCGGACAAAGTGCGGCTTGGATACAGGATTGACAACCAACCGGTGCTGATTTTGTACTGGTTCGTTGAAAACGCGGGAAATGTTTTACTACAACCGATAGGGTCGTGAGACGCTGTGCTTTGGGAACGCGCTAAAAACCTGATGATCGTTTTTTTCCTGGTACTTAACGCGCTGCTCGCGTGGTTCCTGTACCGGGAAAGCAACCGCTACACGCTTACGCAGGAGCGGGAGCAGGCGGTTTACGACGTGCTGCGGCGTAACAACGTGACCCGTTACACGCGCATTATGCGCAATTACGCGCCCATGCGCCCGTTGGCGATTTCGGGCTACGCGTATGATTCCGAAGCGTTGGTGCAAATATTTTTTGACGAACCTGAAACGGTCACGGCGGAAGAAAGCAATCCGGACGAATCCGTCTACTATACGGATGCCGCGCGGCTTGTGATTTCAAACGGCTATATTTCCTATGAGTTAATAAGCGCCGGCGGGACGGCGGCGGACGAAGGCGCCCCGCGAACGGCAAGCGCCTCCGCGCTGTGCGAGGAATTTATCAGAAAGCACTTCCCCGACTACCGCGCCGACGGCATGATTACCGAGACGGGCGGTTTACGCTATATTTACCGGCAGGCGTACCAAAATTACCTCGTGTACGGGAATTTTATAGAATTTTTCGTTACGGCGGACGGAATCGCGCAAATCGACATGCAATACGGGACGGTGCTCGGCTTCGAGGGGCAGGAGCAGGAAATCTGCCCGCCGGACGAAGCGCTGCTGACTTTCATCCAGCGCATACGCAGCCTGTACGGGGGCGCGCCGGTCATGCTCACGCAAATGGATATGGTTTATTATTATCAGGAGGAACCCAACCGGCGCGGGTACATGGTCTTGCAGGCGGTGCCGTATTACCGTATATTTATTGAAGATCAGGCGCTGCCGTTTCTGGTGAACGCCTACAGCAATGTCTGTATCAATTAACCGGGATTGAAAACCTATGTCATTTAACTCGCTGCTCTTTATTTTTTTCTTAATCGTCGTCCTATTCCTTTATTATCTCTCCCCCCACCCTTTCCGATGGATGGTGCTGCTTATTTCCAGTTTGGTATTCTATGCCGCGTGGGATGTGGCGCTGCTTTTTTTAATGCTTTCCGTGGTGCTGATCAATTACGCCGCGGCGTTTTTAATGGTAAGGAACCCTTCGCGCAAGAAAGTTATTTTAATCGCGGCGGCGCTCATCAACTTCGGGCTGCTGTTTATTTTTAAATACGCCAACTTTTTTTCACGCGCCGTCGGGAATTTCTCCGAATTCCCGGAACTGCGCATCATTCTGCCCATGGGCATTTCCTTTTACACCTTTCAGGCGATGGGGTACACCATCGACGTATACCGCGACGCCGCGCTCAGGGAAAAGAATTTCTTTAAATTCGCGCTGTTTATCACCTTCTTCCCCCAGTTGGTCGCCGGGCCCATCGAGCGCTTCTCAAGCCTCTCGCCGCAGTTGTTTTCGCGGAAAAAATTCCGGACGGAAAATTTGGTGACCGGGTTAAAGTATCTCGCCTTCGGTTTCTTCAAAAAAATCGTAATCGCCGACCGGGTCGCCGCCGCGGTCAACACCGTTTACAACAACCCCACCCGCCACGCGGGGCTGCCCCTTATTATCGCCACGGTGCTGTTCGCGTTCCAAATTTACTGCGACTTCAGCGGTTATTCCGACATCGCCGTCGGCTGCGCGAAAATGCTCGGCATCGACCTGATGCAAAATTTCA
>JAISWA010000034.1 GCA_031271275.1 Clostridiales bacterium
CCGTAAACGACGCGTATACCGACGAACCGGTAAAGCCGGAAAGCGAGCGCGTTTCGTTCGTGGCGATAAAGGGCGTTTTATAGCATAAAGCGCGAAAAACGGATTTTCGCGTTTTAAAATCATTTAGATGGATGATATAATCATAAACATCGCCTATTATTACATCTGTATAACTGTAATACTATGCAGCAAGATTTGCCTCGCAAGTTTATTCCCGAACCCGAAAGGAAGGCTGCCCGTGAGACGCGCGCTATTTTTACTGACGACGACGGTTATCATGTTCGTAAGCCTTTTTGTAAACCCGCCGCTCACGGCGCAGGCCGCGCAGGCGGCGACCGGCGTGCCCCAAATAGACGCGGTGCTCGTGCTCGACGCGAGCAATTCCATGAAAACTAGCGACCCCGATAAAATAAGCGTGGAAGCCATGAACATGTTTATCGACATGCTCGGCGTGGCGGGCGACAAGGTGGGCGTGGTCTCCTATTCTTCGGAGATAGAGCGGCAGAAGGCGGTGCTGACGCTGCGCGGGGCGGAGGATAAAGCGGATTTAAAGGCATTTATCGCGCAGCTCAATTACGGCTCCTACACCGACATCACCCTCGGCATGGAGGAAGCCGCGCGTATGTTGGACGATTCGCTTGAGCCGGGGCATAAGCCCATGATTGTGCTGCTCACCGACGGCAACAACGAAATGGACCCGGGCAAAAGCAAGACGTTGGACGACGCGGCGGCGGACACGGAGCGCATTATTTCGGAGGCGCAGGCAAAGGGCTACCCCGTTTACACCATCGGCTTAAACCACGACGGCTACCTTAACCGGGGGTATTTGGAAGATATCGCCCATCGCACCGGCGCGAAGTTTTTCGAAACTTCGTCCGCCGACGGCTTGCCCGAAATACTCAGCGCCATTTTCGCCGACCAAATGGAATTAAAAATCGTAAACATAGACAATGTCACCGCCGACGGCAATTTTCAGGTGGTGGATTTAATCATCCCCGACCGGAACATTGTGGAGGCGAACGTCACCTTCCTTTCCGGAAACCCCGTGGAGGTAGAACTGTACGACCCCTCCGGCAATCAGGTTTTGTTTGACGGGGCGGAAACCATCCTCACCCAGTCCAATTCCTATTCCCTCTTAAAAATCATTTCCCCCGGGCAGGGCCTGTGGCAGATTCGCGTGAAAGGCGTTTCCGGCGACCAGATAAAGATAAACCTGCTCTACCAGTACAGTGTGGACGCGGGGTTGTCCGTCACCACCGGCTCCAATGTGTACGCCGGGGACACGATTCCGGCGGAGGTGGTTTTGTACGAAGGCAGCCGCCCCACGTCCAATACGGATTTGTACCTTAACAGCACCTGCGTTTTGCGGGTGCTCGACACCGCGGCGCAGCAGGAAACGCAAATTCCCGCCGTTTACCGTAACGGCGTGTTTGTGTCGGACGTATACCTTCCCGAAGCCCGCACCTATGAAATTACCGCCAGGGTAGAGCACCCGAACTTTTTCCGGGAATCGGAGCCGGTGTCTATTACCGCCGCCGCCGCTCCCGCGCCCACCGCAACGCCAACCCCTACGCCGCAACCCACCGCCACGCCAGCCCCTACGGCGACCCGCGCCCCAACCCCGACCGCCGCCCCCGTGGAAGAACCTTCCGACCCCTTCCCGTGGTATTTTTACGGGCTGATTGGGCTTGGCGTCCTTGCCCTCGTGGGCGCCGCTGTCTTTGTTTCCAGGCGGATGAAAAGAAACGCAAGGGTGTTTACCGGAAAGCTCGTTATCGAAGTCACCGACCACTACACCCGCGAGCGTTCCGCCCCGCAGTACAGAAATTTAATCGAGTACGGGAAAAAGACCGATTTGTTTGCCCTGCTTAACCGCAAGGGCAGCCCGGCGCTTGAGCGCGTGGTTATCACGCCCTCCCCCGACGCGCCTTCCCATATGCCGCAGTTAATCGTCAAATGCAACGACCCGGCGGTCAAATTTAAAAAAGATTTTATGGAGCAGGACGCGTCGAAGGGCATCGCCATGAACCTGAAATCCGAGCTGCTCGTTATGCTCGAAGCGGAGAATAAACAGGTGAAGATAAGGTATACCGAATAACAGGAGGTTCCCATGAAGCAAACCACCAATGAAAACATTAAGCAGATGGACATTTCGCTTGGCGGCGGTCTTATCAGCGAAAAAATACGCATCGACACCATAAACCACCCGATTTTGGTAATCGGGTTGGGCGGAACGGGCATAGACGCGCTGCTGCGCTTAAAGTATCAGGTCAACCGCCGGTTCAAGCTGCCCGACAACCCCATGACCAAGAAGAAAAAACAAAAACCCGACAATATTGAGTATCTGGCGTTTGAAACCAACGAGCACGACAAGAAAAAATACAAGGGCATCGGGCTCGACCCCAACAACGAACTGGTGCTGCTTTCCAACGCGAGCATCGGCTCCATACTCAATAACCGCTCCACCATACCGGAATACATAAGCTCGTGGCTTTCCCCCGAGCTTACCATCACCGACGGCACCAAAGGCGCGTCCGGCAACCGTCAGGCGGGGCGGCTGCTGCTTTTTGAAAAAATAAACGCGGTCATAGAATCCATCGACAATAAAATCCGCGCACTGCGGATTGACCAGGAAAACAAGCTGTTGGTGTTCATCCTCACGGGGCTTTCCGGCGGCACGGGGGGCGGGTCTTTCCTCGATATCGCCTACATCATCCGCGGGCTTATCGAGCGGGACTACGGCAACAAGGGCGTGGACAAGGTGGAGATTTCCGGCTACCTGTTCACCCCGGACGTGAATCTGGCGAACAATTCCCTTAACGTGCATACCGAGGAATATATCCAACGCAACGGCTACGCTTCCCTTAAAGAGTTGGACTACTGGATGAACGTGGAGGAACGGGGCGCGGGGGAACGGTTTGTGCAGAAATACGGCACGCGGTTGGAAGTCAATTCCGGCATGGCGCCGTTCAACCTGTGCCATCTGGTTTCCGCCACCAACATCGACGGGATATTTTTAAAAGGCGCTTATGACTACTGCATGAACGTCACCGCCGAAAACATCGTCAACTTCGTGGCGCAGGAGGATAAGGAATCCGAACAGGAATTTGCCATTCAAGACTACCAGTCCAACCTGATTTCCAATATCGCGTCTATGAAGTCCAACCTGCCCATGGGCATGAACCACTGCGCCAATTTTATCTATAACATCATCGGCGCTTCGGCGGCGGTGCTTCCCACGGAGGAAATCACCACCTACCTCGCCTACTGCCTCTTTAAAGAAATAAAGGATATTTTCGAGCAGACCCCCGACGAGCAGGGGCTGAGCGAGTTTATCGCCACCGTAAAGCTCGACGTGGACGAAGTGGGCAACACGCTGACCCATATGATTCCGGGAATCCGGTTGGATTACGAGGAAACGGACTATTTCAGCTACGGCAACGTCATCAAGACCCGCCGCGTGAACGTGGACGACAAGCTGAACGAAATGTACCAGGCGGCGAAACGCGCCTGCACGGAAGCCCGGCGCACCCTGCCGCAGCAGATTATCCGCGACGTGAAGGCGGAACTGCGGGAAGTTTTCCTCGACCCGAAGCGGGGGCCTATTTACGCGTCGCGGCTGCTTTCCGGCGACCGGGGACCGTGCCTTATCCGCCGTATCGAGTCGTATCAGCAGAGCATACGGGAGGCGATCGCGCGTATTTCCGAAGATTTGCACGGGTTGGGCATCGAATGCGAAAACCGCTTCGAGGAAGCGCGGAAGTCGCTGTTTATCGCCAACGAAAAAAAGAAAAACGCGTTCATCGAAGCAAAGGTAAACGAATACAAGGCGAAGCTCAAGAAAGACTGCTTCGAACAGCTTCTTGAAATTTATAAAGACCTGCGCAACGAACTGGAAAACGAAAACGACCGGATTTATTTCACCTATGTGGAGATTTTAAACGAAATCAATAAAATCCTCGAGAAAAACGGCGAAATCATCGTGCAGGGCACGGAGGAACTCACCGGAAACATCAAGACCTATTACTGGAACATTATCAACGTGCCCGACGTGGCTTTTGAAATAGACGGGCTGATGAAGGAAGCGGGGACCGAGCCGCTTATCAAAGACTTCGCCCGGGTGTTGGTGGAGGAATCCAACAAGTGGATTAACGAAAGCGACCTGGACATCGTGGGCTCCCTTTCCGACTTTATCTACGACAAATTCGGGGCGCTCATTTCCAAGTCTATGGAGGAGTATTTGCAGCTTCGCTACGGCAAAGACCGTATCATAGAGCAGGTAATCGAGCAGGATATCGCCCCCCGGCTGTATAAGGACGCCAAGCCGGTGTTCCATTTGGACAACAGCGCGGGGATGTTCAACTTCCCCAGTTACGGCATCGTTTCCGTACCCAACAACGTGCCGAACATCCTGCGGGGCATTGAGGCGTACCAACGCAATTCCCTTTCCACGCTCAAGTTCAACATCAAGCGCAGTAAAATCACCAACCGGATTTTCTGGCTCAACACGCAGAACGGCATACCCCTGTTCGCTTACGCGCCCATACGCGTGTACGAGGAACTTTACGAGCGCACCATCGGGAGCAAAGAGGGCGTGGGCCGCCACCTGGTCATGACCGAGCGGGAAAACTGGGTCAACCTGCCTTCGCCCATACCGGAGCGCATATGGGGCGACACTTACACAAACCCCCGGCAGAAAGCCTACAACGACCGCGTGGGGCGTATTTTTGACAAGGCGTTGGAATACGGCAGCGTGAGGGAGCGCCCCGTTGAGAATAAAGCCGCGAGCCGCTTCGAGTGCGTGATTTCGGAAGACTTCGATACGGAAAAATATACCTTCGACGACGAGACGGACGCGGCGACGTTGGCAAAAATGCTGTCGGAGCTTAACCGCATGAAAGAAAACGGCTTCCCCGCGACGGAGCGCAAGACCATCTTTAACAGCGAAAACCGGGAGAAGGCGCTTGTGAATTTCATCCGCAGCCCCAAACTGCTCGATATCGTGGCGGCGGAAAATACTAAGTTTGAAAAGTTAAACGGCGTGATTGAAAAAATCGCCGCCCTTAAAGCGGAGAAAGACCGTGAACGCAGCTTCGCGGACGATTTTTTGCGGGCGCTCATGGGGGAAGCCATCGTCAAAAAGGGCGCGCAGTATATTTATAACAAGGAATTGGAGGAAGACCCGTGGGAACCGCTGGTCAACCTCATCGACCACGCGGAGTACCCGGAATTTGTGATGTTCGGGAATTTTAAGGCGCTGCCCAACGCCAAAAAGGAGCAGCTGAAACGCAAATCCAAAGCCAACGAGGACGCCTTCCCCGACGGCAAACTGCTTGAGAATTTAATCAAGCTTCAAGAAACCTACGCCGCCCGCAAGGATAAAATCGACAGCGACCAATGGAACCACGACAACGGCGAGGAGATGTATAAATTCTACCGCAACATGCTGCTAAAGCTTAACACGCACATCTCCGCCATAAAGGATTGATGCCGGTGCGGAAGTACGCCGAGGATTTCGCGGAAAAGTACGCCGCGGGGCTGCTTGACGCGCCGGGGCGGAGCGCCGGGCTCTCCGCCGCGCTATATCCCGCGCTGTATGTTTTCGCGGGGGAATGTGAGGACGCGTATGCGCATATTTATAAAGCAGCCCGGGACATGCGCGGGGGCGCGGCGTTTTTTCTGGAACTCGCCGAAGATGACCCAAGCCGCGCCATACGCGGGGTTAAGGCGGAAATCCAGCGCAACGAAGCGGGGCTGAATATACAGCGCGTCAACATTTACACCGTAGCCCGGGCGGCCGGGCCGGACGCGGGTCTAATCGAGCGGTACGGCAGGCTGCTGCGGGAAATTTTCGAGGAAGATTTCCCCATCGTACAGACGGAGCTTGTGATACTGCTTTCCGAGTCCAACCATTGGGAGGATTATGAGCGGCGCACCGCGAAGTCCTATCAGTTTTTGCGGGAGGCGGAGCGCTTCCAGCGCAAGGACGGCGGCGCGGGGCCCGTATTCAGCCTAGTCTATCTGTTGAGCGACCGCAACGAAAACGGGAGGGTAAGCGGCGCGGTGACGGAGAACAACTACCGGTTGGTTGCCAACCTGCCGGCGCTTAACGAAACGGAATCGCGCTTTAAGGACCAGGTTTATAAACTGGACGAGAAGGTAATCCGGTTTGCCACGGCGGGGTTCGCCCAGTTGGAGAAGCCGAACAGGGCGATAGCCTACGCGGTGTTCCGCCATGTGTACGATTTTTTTTTAGAAGCGCTGAAAGCCCGGGGAACCTGTAACGGCTTCGCTTACGCTCCCTGTCTCCCTCAGGGGGGCAATATCTCCGGCGAACTTTTAAGCGCCGCCACAAGGGACGTAAAAGCCCGCCGCCTGAATGGGCTGACCCTGCGGGAAGCGGAGCGGGAATTGTACGGGGACGGGTTGGAGCGGTTTTTCACCCAGCGTTACGGGAATGAATACGGCGCGAACGCCGACGGCATGATTGAAGCCGCGCTGACGGAAGTACGGAAAAGCGGGCCTTATGCCCCGCGAAGCGAAACCGATACCGCCCGGGCGGAGGATTTAAAAAACACCGTGGCGCAGTATGACCAGAAAATAAAAGCGTTATACGAATCGGTGTGCCGCGTTTCGGTGTTCCAAAGCGCGGACGCCGTAAAACGGCAAATTGCGGAAGTGTACGCGCTCCGTTACGAACGGGAAGGGTTTAACGCCTCGCTTCAATCGACGCTGCGGTTGGAAGAAAGATTGGCGGCGCACTTTGCGGAATGCGAACGCCTGACCGCGCAGTTGGAACGCGCCTCAAAGGAACTGGCGCAGGGCGGCGAGGACATCCGCCGCGTGGACGTGTATTATAAGCAGGCGGTCGCGGGCATTTTTGCCGAGCTGACCGCCCGTTACGGGCGGGGGTTTATATCGGGCGAGGGGTTTATCGAACCGGCGGAAGTGTTCTGGCGGAAGGACGAACCCCCGGGCGACGAACGGTTGGGGCCGTTGGCTGAAAAAATCGCGGCGTTCGCCCGAAAATATATCCTGTCCCACGCATCCGTACAGCTTTCCTTTGACGAGGATTTGCAAAAGCGTTCCGTCACGCCTTTGGACGAATACGACGGCGAGTACCCCACCGCGGAGGAATTTTACCGCCAGACTTTGGCGGAAGCGGACAAACAGGCGGCGCTGTCCATATCGCTGCTGAGGTACGACGGGCTGATACGCGAGAAATTTTATTTCTGCGACGGCGAGGGCGTGATGAAAAACTATACGCGCCAACTCTCGCCGGGTTTCGCCAACGAGGATTTATATTTCATAAACGAGCCGTCCGGGTTCAAGATAATACGGCTCGCCGGAGGTTTTACCGTGGATGATATGACGCGCTCACGCGTTATGCGGAAAGCGGGTGACAGTGTTGATTGACCGTAAATTTAATTTTGTGATGGCGCTTTCCGGCGCGGCGGGCGGCGTCGCGGGGCATTTCGCAGGCGGGAAGCTGTCGTCTTATATGGGGAACGCCGTCTTGCGGGCGGCGGTGCACCTGTCCGCGCTGATACTGTGCATCGTTTTGTTTTGCGTGGTCGCCGAAACCCTTTTCCCCGTAATCAACGGGCGGTTGTGGCGGCGCAAGTACGCCGGGGTCACATGGAAATATCTCGTCCCCGCCGCGATAATTCCCGCGCTTTTGCTCGGCGCCGCCTCGCAGTTTTTGTATCAGTTGGACATCGCGCCGCACCGGTACCGGGACGTTTATTTGCTGATAGACCGCTCGGGCAGCATGGAGTGGAACGACCCGGCAAACGAGCGTATGCGCGCCGCCCGTCGTTTCATTGACGGGTTTGACGGGAAAGACCGCGTGGAAGTCATTTCCTTTGATAACAGCGCGGATGTGGAAGTCCCGCTTTTCTACGCCGGCGACGAAGCCGCGCTGTCGCTGCTTAACGAAAAGCTCCGGCTTATCGGGCCGCGGGGGGGCACGGATTTTAACGCCCCGCTAAACATGGCATACGAACATATTCAGGGCAGGGCGGAAAGAAATAACATACCCGTCGTCATTTTACTTTCCGACGGGATAAGCGACGCGGACGAAGACATCATCGAGGGGTATTCGCGGGAGGGGATTGTGATACACACCGTGGGTTTGCTGCTTGAGGAGCAGAACGGAATCGACGAGTTGGAATCCATTTCGTTTAACACCGGCGGGCAGTTCGTGCTCGCGGAGGAAACGGACCAGTTGGACCTCGCCTTCGAGCAGGTGATGCATGAGACCGGCGAGGAATATATTTTAAACCCGAAAGCCGGTTTTGACGCGGCGCGGTTCTTACTGTTCACCCTCGCCGGCCTTGTCATAGGGTTGGTGCTCGCGTTTATTTTTGACAACCGGTACATTATGGTTCCCATGGCTGCCGGCGGAACGCTAAGCGGGATGATTGCCGGCGGGCTGATGTGCCTGCCCGTCGGGCTGCTGATACCTTCGGCGGCGCTTGGGTTTATCTTTACGTGGTTCACGCTGTTTTCCAAAACCCCGCCGCCTTCGCTTAACGGGGAATACGCGGCTGAAACGGAAAGTTTTTTAAAGACGGAAAGCCAGGGGCGAAAAACCCACGGGCGGTTTTAATTATGCGCTACATGGAATGCGATACCCCCGACAACACGATCCGCCGTTTAAAATACGCCGACGAGGGCGAAACCATACGGCTGACTTTCCAATGGCCCGTGGCTATCGCGCAGGTTTATATTTTCAAAGTAAGCGGCGGCTTTGACATCGGCGAGGCGTCCCCCGGGGACGCAAAGCTGTTCACCCTGCCGGAGTATAAAAAGTTGGGCGGCTATATGGAGCGTAAAACGCCGGGGGAGTTCACCTATTACATTTTCCCGTTCATACGCGACGCGGGCGAGGACGTGGCGGTGGTTCAGCTCGACGGCGGCAACCGCATTACTTTTATGGCGGGGCAGTACGAGATTAAAATTTCCATCAAGGAAAAGACGTCGCCTTTCAGCGGCGTCAAAACCCACGAGATCAGTTTGTTTTCGGAAAACCCCATCGGCGCGGACGCGCTTTGTTACGTGAAAAAGGAAAACGGCTACCCCTCCCGTATAAACGACGGGGTGACGTACCCCTTCGCGGAACCGCTGCCGCCGGGGGAAACGCTCACGCGGAAGATAACGACGAAGAAGAACGAGTTTATCCGGCTGTTTGTGCGCGACACGGAAAAAGCGGCGCAGTACAGTTTAAAATTAAGGTGATGTTATGGGATTGTTCAGCAGGAAAAAACGCGCGGTAGAGCAGTCTAAAAAGGAAAAAAACTTCGATATCGTATGCCTGTACTGTTTTAAAAATTTCCCACAGGACAAAGTCATGTTCCGGGCGCTTGAGCCTCTGGACGAGGACGGTTACCGCGCGCAAAACGACAAACTGCTTGACGCTTACCGGGAAAAGTTCCACATGGATTCCCTGGGGGAACTTCCCGTGGTACTCGACCCCGCCGAGTTTAACGAGGTGAGCAAGAGCTACCACCGGGGTATACTCTCGTCGCTCAAGGACGCCTATGACAACGTGACCACAAAACGCGTCTGCCCCTTCTGCCACAACGATTTGCCGCGCAGCGCCGGGTTCGCGCCGAGCACGATTATTTCCTTCGTAGGCGCGTCGCAGGTGGGAAAGTCGGTGTTCCTCACCTCGCTAATCCACACGCTAAAGACCGTAACGCCCCGTAATTTCCAAATCTTCTGCACCCCCATCAACAACGAGATGAGCCGCAAATTCAAATACGCCTACGAGGACCCGCTTATAGAAAACGGTCAGCTGCTTGACCCGACGCAAAAGGAAAAACAGCAGGAGCCGTTTATTTTTACCTTTTCCTTCGCGGACGGGAGCAAGCCGGAGATTAATATCGCGTTCTTCGACGTGGCGGGCGAGGGGATAATCGACAACGAATACATGGATATCTACGCGGCGCACATACGCAACTCGTCGGGCGTGCTGTTTCTGGTTGACCCCCTGCAGTTTAAGTCCGTCGGGCGGAAGATTATGCTCAAGAACGGCCTGGACTACGACAACACTTTTTCCGAGGAACCGGTGGACGTGCTTTCCAGTTTAGTGGAGGATTATATATATAAGCAGTCCAACGGGGTTTCCAACATACCCACGGCGGTGGTGCTTACCAAAACCGATTTGCTTGAGGCGCTGCGGCACGACGGCGAATATATCCGCCCCAACGGGAACATGTTCTCCCATTTTATTCACAAGGGCTTTTTTGACTTAAGCGAGTTTGAGAATATCAACGGCGAGGTGGACGAGTTTATCGAGCAGATAGACCCCAACTTCCGCAACGCGATGAAGCGCAGGTTTTCGCAGCTCGGGTTCTTCGCGGTTTCGGCATTGGGCGCCCACCCCGACGTAATACGCCAGCGGGTTTCGTCTTTCGCGCCGCTCAGGGTGGACGAACCCTTCCTGTGGCTTTTGTATAAGCTCGGGTACATCGAAGGGCGCAAGCCATGATACAGCAGCAGATTTATACCCGCGAGCGGCGGGGGCTGTTCCGTAACTCGGAGGGCTACGACAGCGTGGCAAAATCTCCGGGGCTTGCCGACGCTTTTATCAAGGAAAACGTACATCCCTTTTGCGTGTACAACGCGCCCCGGTTTCAACCTCCCCCCGCCGTTTCGGAATGGGCGCGGGGTAATGACGCGCCGGTTCAGGAACCCGCGCCGGAATATCCCCGGGCGATTACCGTCGTCCGCTACCCCGACGGGCAGGCGCTGTTGGGGCAGGCCGTGTATGTGGCGGCGGATTTTACGGGGCAGCGCCCCACTTTTTTTTCCCATAATTATATTTTGCCAAAGGAAGCGGCAGATACCTTAAATTTCCCCGCGGCGCTGAACAAAACGGAATTTTGGGTTGAGTACGATATCGAAAAAGGCAAAACCCTTCCCGAACTTTCGCGCCTGCCTGAAACGGACCGTCCGGATGCGTTTGCGGAAAGCGATTCGGCGGGGGAAGCACTGGAACGGCTCGGCATCGAATACAAAACTTTTTATAAACTCGTGTTGTGCCTGCTGCTTTCGGCGGCGGGGCCGAAAAAGGTTTACGTGGTAACGCCCGTTCCGCCGAATGAAGTCACACACTACGCCCGTTCGCTGCTCGGCGTGCTGTATGAATACCTGCCGGGCGCCTTAATGTCCGTACTGGGTTATTGCACCTACAGCCACGAGCCGGAAAATAAAAAAGGGCTGCACCTCACTTTTTTGGAAAAAAACGCGCTGCGGGTGAGCGACCCGCGCGTGGCGCGGGATTATGTGCTAGATTTCGGGCAGAACCTGTTCAAGGCGGAGCATCAGCCGGAAGGCAGCCCGTTTCTGGAATATGTGTGGGAGCGGCTGACAAAGGGCGGAGACATAACCTCTTTTTACAGTTTCGCGGCAATGTTCGGCGGCGAGAACGCGGACGCGCGAAAGAAAGTTTCCATACAGTATTGGGACGATATGTTGGCGTTGTTCCGGGTATTTCAGGACAGAACGCGGACGGCTTTACCCGACGCCGTGAGCCGGAAGCGAATATTTAGCGTCATCCGGCAGCTCCTGCCGGACGTTTTGCCGGAAGCGGAAGCGCGTTACGATTTCTACGGCTTTACCGCGTCGTTGATAAAGGAAGAAGCGCTCGCCGTCGCCGACGCGGGTTCCGGCTACGTTTCCTCCCGGGGGGTTATGGAGGAGATTGCCGGTTTCAATCTGCAGGATGAAAAAACAGGCGTGTTAATCGTAAAGACCCTGTATTGTTATGCCTGTAAAAGCCCGGCGGAACAGTTCTTCGCGGCGGATTTGCTGCGAAATACGGACGCCAAGCTGTTCGGGCTGTATATTGATTTGCTGTTGGAGAAAAACGCCGCCCGTTTGCTCGACGGATACTTTGCCGAACGCCTGAGCCGCCTTCCCCTACAGTCGCTGTTCGAGGAAATGCGTTTTTGGACGGCGTTCCCGGAAATCGGTTGCGGCGCGGCTTTTACGGAACAGGTGTGCGGGCGCGTGCGCTCGGCGCTTGCGGCTTCGCAGGACGCGGTTTCCACCGCGAACCAGCTCTATCATTCGCTTAAAACATTTCATACGGAACAGGAGCCGAACGCCGCGCAATACCATAAAGCGTTCCATCAATTTGTAAAGGCCGTGCTGTACGCGGCGGACGAGGGGCTGCTTTCGCGGTTGGATATCAGCGCCCTTACGCCGGAAACCCTCGCCGCGCTGCCCAACTCCTTTATCAAGCGCGGCATGGACAAAGCAGAAGCGTCCTTTGTAGCCATTGATATTTTGAAAAAAATTTCCGCTGCCCTCGCGGACGCGGAAACCGGCGCAATCAACGTCCGGTATTTCGTCGGCTCGTACAAGCTCGACGCGGATTCCTATTACTTTATTATTCATAAGCTGCGGGAATTCTTCCGGGCGCGTATCACGGCGGCGCATTTCGACAATATCACATACCTGTTCCGGGGGCTTGAGAAGCCGGGGCTCGACGCGGGCAGCCTGCTTACGTTTATACACGACTACGCCGGCGACGGGAAAGGCGCTTTTATCGTTTGGGCGACGGAGAACCGCGTGTTTAACCCGCAAAACCAGGAACACGCGGAAGCGGTACGGGTTTTTATCAAGCAAAACATTAAGGACGCCGCGTTTAAGGAAGTAATCTACAACAACGCCGCGCTTAAAGCGTTGGCGCGGGAAGTGCGCTTCGGGCGGTTGGCGGGGATGCTGCAAGGATGAGATGGATGCATGATTTTTTAACCTGGGCTTCGGAATCGTACCGCAGCGCCTTTTCGGAATGGCTAGGGATTCATTTTATTGTGCGGACATTGGTACTTTTGCTGTTAGTTTGGATTGCCCTGTATATCGCGGCGAAAGTTTTCCATTATATAATCGCGCCGCTGCTTATTTTGCTTTTTTATCACGGGCTGTTCCGCGCGTATAATTTTTTGTTCGTGGAAACGCCCATGGAATGGCTGTATATCAAATATTATTCCGAGGACAAGACGCTGTTCAGCGGCACGTATTTAAAACTTTGCGACAAAGTAAAACAAAACCGGATGAAGCTTGCGCACACCCGCTACATGGGGATTATTTATCAGGGTCACACGCGCCGCGCCGCGAAAAGGCTTTTAATCATCTCTCTGATTGTGGGGAGTTTATGGGTAACGGCCTTCGGGATTTTTAACGAATTCGCCCTGGACGCGGGGACGAACAATTGTGCCCCGGCGGCGACTTCCGAATCCACCCCTTCTACGGAAAGCGCGGCGGCGGAAGAAAAATCTTCGGAGACGGCTGCCGCCCCTAACACAGCCGGGGCTTTGACGGAACCTTCGTCGTTGCCCGGCGCAGCCGGTTCCGGTGTTTTTGTAAGCGACTTCCCGGACCCGGTGGATTTGCCCGAGGACGGGGAAATTATTTTCACCC
>JAISWA010000130.1 GCA_031271275.1 Clostridiales bacterium
CTAAAGAGAACATTACATGCGTACTCGCCGACAAAGTCGCGGACGGTGTGTTCACCATGACCGACGCAAAACGTTACGCGAAAATGATGCTGTACGAAAACCCGGACAGCTTGTTTATGCAATAGAACATAAAAAAAGCCCGATGAAAATCGGGCTGATTTTTTTTATGTCATAGGAAGCCGCTTTTTGCTCCTATTCCACTTTGTCAAACAAACCCCGTATGATGTCGTTCGATTGCGGGGGCGGGTCGGCGAGTCTCGTTACATCCCCGATGAATATGTCGGTCAGGTAGACCTCGGATTCCGTGTAATCGGCGAGCCGCTCGTTCAGTTCCCGCGTCACCTGTTCGTTCAGGTAATCAACGCCGTCAGGTCCCCGCACGCTGTCAAAATCCATCCCGGTCATGATATCCGCGATCGTTTCCTCAAGCAGCGCGTTATCCACGTTTTGCCGGGTTTCGTTATCCATTTCCACGGTAAACAAGGTCTGCACGTTATGTTCTTCACCGTCGGCGCTTGAGGTGAGCGTTGTTTGTATCAGCGGAAGACGCACATTAACACTGCGCCCCCCCGAAACGCCCGCGTTAAAGAGCCTCGGGAGAAAGACAGCCGCAACTACGATACCCGCCATAATCAGGATGATAACTATGACAGCGGCCGGAGAATTTTGCCGCTGTGTATTTTTATTGTTCTTCTCCGCCACTGATTTCTTCACTTCCTATGTTTTCCTTGCCTGCCTCTTGCAGCGCCTGCTCATACCGGCTGAGCACCGCGTCTTGAATTTTAAACCGCAGGCTCGACTGTATGGGGTGCGTGATATCTTTGTAAGTCCCGTCTTCCACCTTGCGGCTCGGCATGGCGATAAAATGCTTCGTCTCGCCTTGGATTACCTTGATATCATGTACTACAAACTCATTGTCGAACGTAACGGAAACAATGGCGCGCATTTTGCTTCCGTTCTCCCCCGCCTGATGGAGTTTGCGAATACGGACGTCTGTTACTTCCATAGAGAAATCCCCCTCTCCTATGTAAAAAATATCGACAGCCGCCGGATAAATTTTAACCCGTATGCGGTTGCCTACACGACTGTCCCCTTGGAAACGATATAAGGTTCTTCCGACGACGCCCCCCTGATTTGCTTGCCGTCGGAAAGTACGACCTCCTTGTCGAGTATGGCGTTCTCCACCACGCAGTTATTCCCGATATAACAGCCCTCCATGATGATTGAGTTGTTAACGTAGGAATTTTCCCCGGTGTAAACCTTGCGGAACATGATGGAATGGTTCGCGGTACCGTTCAGTATCGCGCCGCTCCCCACAAGACAATCCGAAACCACCGCCCCCAGGTTGTACTTCGCGGGCGGTTCGTCCTTCGGCTTTGTCTCGATAAAGGGGAACTGCTTTGTAAACAGCGCGCGCACGTCGCGGTTCAAAAAATCCATGTTACATTCAAAATAAGATTTAACGCTGTTTAACGTGCGCCAGTACCCGTTGAATTTATACCCGAAAATGCGGATGCGCTTCCGGTAGCGCATAAACACGTCTTCCACCAAGTCGTACCGGCCCTCGGCGTTTACCGCCCTAAGGAGTTTGATAAGCTGCAGGCGCGATATAACGTACACGCCCATGGAAATAAGGTTGGACGTGGGCTCAAGGGGTTTTTCCTCAAAATTCTGCACCCGGTCGTCGCCGTCCACTTCCAACACGCCGTAATGCCGAAGGTCTTCGCCTTCGCGCGCCAGTTTGTACGCAATGGTGACTTCGGCGTCTTTGCGCTCGTGGTAGGCAATCAAATCATTATAATCAAACTTATATACCCCGTTGCCGGAAGCGATAATCACGTAGGGTTCCTTACTGCGCTCAAGATAGGTAAGGTTTTGGTAAAGGGAATCCGCCGTGCCCCTGAACCATAAATTATTGTGGGAGGAAAGATAGGGCGAGAAAATAAACAGTCCGCCCTGCTTGCGGCCTAAGTCCCACCACTTCGAGGAAGAAGCGTGGTCGTGCAGCGAACGGGAATTGTACTGTGTGATTACCGCTACCTTCCCAACGCCCGAGTTGGACATATTGCTCAGCGGAAAATCCAACGCCCGGTAGCAGCTGCCCACCGGCATCGCGGACGACGCCCGCTTTTCGGTGAGTTTGTCGAGCCGCTCGTTGTTGCCCCCGGCTAAAATAACGCCTATGGCTTTCATCAGAACAGCACCTCCCCTTCCGGTTCGTGAACAGCGCTCTCGCCGCTCTCGAGGCGGCTGTCTTTGTAGTCGTCGTATACGGTGCGCCCGTAGAGCACACAGTTTTTGCCGATGCAGACATTGTCGGGAATCAAGGTATGCTCCCCGAGAACGGTGATACCGGTGTTATATATTTTCGGCTTCTCGCGGTTGGGAATGTTTTCCCCGTCCCCTATGACCACGTTTTCGCCTATGATGCATGAATTGTCCACGATACAGCGCTCAAGCCGCGCGTTACGCCCGACGGTGGTGCGCTCCATAATGATAGAGTCGCGCACGACGGCGCCTTCCTCCACCACAACCTCCGGCCCGAGCACCGAGTTGTATACGTTCCCGAACACCTCACAGCCTTCCGAAAGCAAACTGGTGCGTACATCCGCCGCGGAGCTTGTGTAAATAGGGGGTTGGTGGTCGTCGTCGGTATAAATCCGCCAAAAATCGTCGTAAAGGTTAAAGTCGGGCAATGTCTTGACCAGGTCCATGTTACAGTTCCAATAAGACTCGATGGTGCCCACGTCCATCCAGTAATCGGAGTAAGGATACGCGAACATACGCTTACCCTCGTTAAGCAGCATGGGAAGCACATGCTTGCCGAAGTCGCTGTCATGGTGGACTTTGTTGTCCTTTATCAGCGCTTCCCGAAGTATTCCCCAATCAAATATGTAGATACCCATATTGATCAAATTGCTTTTGGGATTGGGGGGTTTTTCCTCAAATTCGTAGATGCTGCTGTCGTCCCGCGTGTTGATCACGCCGAAACGGCCCGCCTCCTCGATAGGGACTTCGAGCGCGGCGATGGTGACGTGGCAGTTGTTTTTCTTGTGGAAGTCGAGCATCAGGGAATAATCCATTTTGTAGATGTGGTCGCCGCCGAGGATCAGCACGTAGTCAGGATTATACTTGGCGATATAATCCATGTTCTGATAGATGGCGTTGGCAGTTCCCGTGTACCATTCACCCTCGTCTCCCCTCAAGTGAGGCGCAAGGATCGTTACGCCGCCGTTACGGCGGTCAAGGTCCCAAGGGATGCCTATCCCGATGTGCTGGTTGAGTTGCAGCGGTTGGTACTGGGTCATGACGCCCACGGTATCCACGCCCGAATTGATGCAGTTGGACATGGGAAAGTCGATGATCCTGTACTTGCCGCCGAAAGAAATTGCCGGCTTGGCTTTTGTCGCCGTAAGTACCCCAAGCCGGCTGCCTTGCCCGCCGGCGAGAAGCATGGCGATCATTTCTTTTTTGCGCATAATAAACCGCCCCTTGTCTGAAATTTCATAGTTTAGGCTATCATAACATATGTATGAAAATGTTCAATTAATATTTATATAATCTGATATTAATGAAATACTATGGCATGGCGGTAAATAAACGCATATACTGGAAAATGTGAATTTTTAAAAAAGGAGACGGCGGATGCATAGAATAAACTTGGGTAAAGGGATAGAACGCGTGCATTTTATCGGTATCGGCGGCATCAGCATGAGCGGGCTTGCGGAAATTTTACACAGCGACGGCTTTGAAGTCAGCGGGTCGGACGCGGTGGAATCCGATATTACGCTGCGTTTGCGCAAGTCGGGCATTGGCGTCGCCATCGGAAACAAAGCGGAAAACATTCCGCATGATGTGGATATAGCGGTTTATACCGCGGCGGTACACGCGGACAACCCGGAATACATCGCGGCGAAAAACCTGGGGATACCCGTGATAGACCGCGCGCGGCTGCTCGGGATGATTACCGAGGGCTATCCGTACACCGTATGCGTTTCAGGCACCCACGGGAAGACCGGCACCACCGCCCTTGTTTCGGAAATTTTCCTTGCCGCGGGGCTTGACCCTACGATTTCCATCGGCGGGTACATGGCGGAGGGCTATAACTACCGTATTGGCGAGTCGGGTTATTTTATCATGGAAGCCTGCGAGTATTTCGACAGCTTCCTGCAATGGCGGCCGCATGTAGGCGTCATTTTGAACATAGACAACGACCATATGGACTTCTTCGGCAGTATGGACCGGCTGTACGCCTCGTTCGGGCAGTTCGCGAAAAACATAAAGCAAGGCGGCTCGTTGGTGATTTATGAAAACACAGCGGGGTTTGAAGACATTATCAAAGGGCTGAACTGCAACATAATCGCTTACGGCATCGGAAAGGAAGCGCCCGACGCGGCGAGGCGCTGCAAACGGCTGTACGCCGAAAATATCCAGTTTGACGTATTGGGGCGACCTTCCTTTGACATACTGATGGACGGGATTTTCGTGGCATACGTGAAGCTGCCGCTTACCGGAAAACACCAAGTGCTTAACGCGCTTGCCTCAACCGCCGCAGGGATTGCGTTGGGGGTATCGGCTGAAGAAATAAAGAGCGGTGTGAATTTTGCCCGCGGGGTTAAACGGCGTTTTGAATACAAAGGAGATTTCAACGGCGCGGACGTGGTGGATGATTACGCCCATCACCCCACGGAAATAAAGGCGAACCTTTCCGCGGCGAAGGATAGCCGCAGATGCGGCGGAGGGCGCGTAATCTGCGCGTTCCAACCGCACACCTATTCCCGGACCCGCAACTTGCTCAATGAATTTTCCGCGGCGTTTGACGACGCGGATACGGTGCTCATGCTGCCCGTGTACGCTTCCCGGGAAAAGGACCCCGGGGATATTTCCTCCATGGATTTGGTGGAGAGGCTGCGCCTTAAGAATATCCAAACCCAGTACGCCCCCGGTTTCGACGAGGCGGTGCATTGGCTCGAGAAGGAACTCGCCCCCGGCGATTTGTTAATAACCATGGGCGCGGGGGATGTGTACCTTGTGGGAGAGCGCCTGTTACACACAGACTTTTCCACACTTTCCACAGCCATTTAAAAACAAGGAGCCGGGCGCAGAGCGTCAGCTTTCGACACGCCGGGGAATGCCCGTTTTAAGCCAAAGTTTTGAAAAAGCCCGTATTTACGGGCTTTTCTTTGTAAGCAGAACATTTGTCACCAAGGCGCTGTGCATAAAAAGCCCTTGACAAATGTTATATTAATGTAAAATCAGCTAATTAGGGACACCGCGTCATGCTGACTTATCCACATTCTTATCCACATATCCACGTTTCCGTGTGGACAAGGTTTCGCTACACAAGGGCTTTTCAATGGGTTAAAATTAAAAAAATCGTTTCCTTGGAGGTCCCATGAGCGCAATACAAATGAGCATCGGTTACGAGTATCCCGTTATTGAGCTGCCCTGCGCGTTCGTCGATTATTATATGGCGCGCTGCAAGCCGGTACACGCGTTAATCTATATCCACAGCTTTCGCCAGTGCGTGAGCGGGGGCACGGCGCTTTCGTCCCAGGAAATCAGCCAGATATTTGATATTTCGGAAATCGGCGTGCATAAGGCGCTTAAATATTGGGAGAACGAGGG
>JAISWA010000139.1 GCA_031271275.1 Clostridiales bacterium
ATTCTTCGCCTGCGGCTCAGAATGACAAACTAACATACTCAACATGACAAACTCGCACTACTCAGCATGACAAACTCGTTCTACTCAGAATGACAAGCTCGCACTACTCAGAATGACAAGCTCGCTTTACTCAGCATGACAAACTCACACGGCTATTTTTTACTAATCTTCCGCTGAGGTAACGATAGCGTTCGCTTCACCGCGTTTTCCTCCGGAAAATCGCACGTTGCGCTCATATTGAGGAACCCGGCGAACAAGGGCGCGCGAGAAGATTAGTATAATCTATTTTTGTATAAACATCTGCACGTAAACCTTCCCGTATCTCGGGTCGGGGACTACGCCGATTCCGGTGCTGTCAAAGTTCCTGTTCAGTATGTTCGCCCTGTGCCCGGACGAGTTCATCCACGCCGTCACCGCGGCGCTGTTGCGCGAGTTGCCCGCGATGTTCTCGCCGGCGGTGCGGTATTTGATTCCGAAGGTGTTCATCATATCAAAGGGCGAGCCGTACACCGGCGAATCATGGGAGAAATAACTGTTCGCCGCCATGTCCTGCGCTTTTGTCCGCGCGACTTTCTGCAGCTCGCCGTCGGACTTTAACGGGCTTAGCCCGTTGTTTGCCCGTTGTTGGTTTATCAGGTTGAAAACTTCCTGCTCGTCCGGGTTAAGTTGGTTAGCGCCGGGGGTTCCGCCCGGTTCGCCTCCGGGGTTCCCGCCGGGGGTTCCCCCGCTTCCGGCGGAACTGGCGGCTTCAGCCAACTTGTTCCAGGTGAGCGTGCCGACCAAACCGTCCGGGTTGAGCCCCGCCTGGCGTTGGAACGTTATTACCGCGTTGCGGGTTCCGTTCCCGAATATGCCGTCCTCCGCGATTTTGGGCAGGCTGTACGCGGGGTAAAGCGCGGAAATTTTATTCAAATTCTTTTGCACCCGCAAAACCGCGTCGCCCGACGAACCGACGCCCAGTATATAGCCCGGGTACCCCCCGCCGCCTTCGCCGTTGTTCCCTTCGCCGAGGGAGGAACACTCCTGCGTCAGCTTGTTCCAAGTCGCCGGCCCGACGACGGCGTCACGGGACAACCCGAACATACTTTGGAAAATGAGTACGGCGTTCTTCGTGGCGTTTCCGAAAACCCCGTCCTCCGCCAAATACGGAATCATGGGAAACCTGCGGGAAACATTGTTGAGGCATTCCTGTATTTGCCTTACGTTTTCCCCGCGCGAGCCCACATACAGGGGGCTGCCCGGGTAAGCCGCCGCCAACGTAAGCGGCGGCAGATATTTTGGGTTTATTGTCGTTCGCATATAAAATTTCCCCCGAAACATTAATAAATATCACTTTATTTTATGTTTAGCGGGGGAAAGGGTTACAAGCTATACCCTCAACACATACCGGAACATAAACAGCACATGCAAGCCGCTTCCGCCGAGCACAAACAGGTGGAAAATCTCATGGGAGCCGAAATGCTTAAACGGCAGCTTAGGCCATTTGAGCGCGTAAACAACCGCGCCGAGGGAGTACGCCACGCCGCCCAGTATAAGCAGCAAGACCCCGCTCGCCGAGACGGATTTAGCCAAGGGGTAAAACGCCGTGACAATCAGCCAGCCCATAAACAAGTATATTATCGTGGAAAGCCAGCGCGGCGCGTTTATCCAACAAGCTTTCAGAATGATACCGGCGAAGGCGAGCGCCCATATGGCGGCGAGCAGGCCCCAACCCCACGGCCCCCGTAAATTGACCAGGCAAACCGGGGTATACGTACCCGCGATTAACACAAAAATCATCATGTGGTCGATGCGGCGCAGAATTTTTGAAATTTTTTCGTTCCGCAAAATTTTCGCCGCCGTGGCGGGCAGCGCGTTTTCATTTTCGGAAAGCGGAAGCATATGGTAGACGGCGCTCGCGGTGTACAGCAGAACCAACGCGATTCCAAAAATCAAGAACCCCACGAGATACAGCGCGTCCTCGTGCCGCAGCGCGAGTACGATAAAAAAGACCGTCAGCACCACCGATATCAGCGCCCCCGCCAAGTGGCTCAACGAGTTGAAGGGTTCCTTGATTTTCCTTAACATGACACAGCCTCCCAAAATTCGCATTGCGCGCTTGCGGTGCGCGGTTAAATAGTTTTAATAACTACGTTGCGTATTTATTATATATTTGTATGATTATTTACGCAAGCGCTTAATGTTTTTTGAAAGACAAAAATAAAAGCGACCGGGAAGAAGTGGCTTCCCGGCCGCCGTACATGATGCCGTTCAGTTAGGGTTTTATTCTGCGTACAGCTTTTGCAACTCAGATTTGGGTATGCCGAGCATTTCGGAAACCGTGGCAATATTAAGACCGGATTCGAGCATCTTTTTCGCGGCTTCCAGAAAGCCCCGGGCTTTGCCTATAACTTCGCCTTCCTCGCGACCTTCCTCGCGACCTTCCTCGCGACCTTCCTCGCGACCTTCCTCGCGAGCGACGATTTTTGCTTCTTCCTCGTCGTAAACCAATGACATCAAGCCAATCGCCTCCGTCCCGTGCGCTTTTATAAATTCTACTAAAATGTTTTCCTTCGCGCAATCTTTAACCGCTTGCGTGACCGCTTCGTTTAAATCAAGCCCGGCGGCTTGATACGCGCGGATTTTCGCGGTGAGTTTTACATAGCCGTTTAAGTCCGCGCAGCGTTTTACAATTGCTTCGTTGCGACCTTCGTTGATGTTTACCACGCGGACTTCCATTTCAAGCCGCCCGCCCAAACCTTCGGCGGCTACCGGTTCTATGTACGCGTCGGACAGGCGCAGCACCGTTTCGTCGGGGAAGGGTTCCTTCCCGTTGTAAAGCACGATGAAATCCGGTTTCGGGATTTTGTATAACTTCTTTTTGTACAACGCCTTGCTTTCGGTTAATTTTTCGTAAACCCGCGAAAGGTAGATAAAAAAACGCAGCGGCATGTTTTCGTTGATAGTGGACTGGTGCTCGACGAGAATCACCAACCGCCCGTCTATCACGAAAGCGATATCGTCGCGCCACGAATTGAAAAGCACGTTGGTAAGCGTGGCGATTTCCACCGGCGTGTCGGGCGGAAGGTTCCGTCCCGAAAGGGCGTTGTATAATTCGATCAGCTTTTTCTTTTCACTGAACAGCAGTGTAAACACGCTGTCCTTATGTGCGCGGTTAACGTTCATAACATGTTTAGACAAGAAAATTCACCACTACCCTGATTATAAACGAAAAAGCAGCCCAAAACAAAATTCCTGATTTCCAGTCAAGCGCATGTTTCAGTGACGCGTGAGCGAGTTTATTTTGTCATAGGAAACTGCTTGATTATAGCGTTCATCACTGTAGCCTGCTGAACGCGCAAGGTGCAGTTTCCTATGACGAATTGCGGAAAGCAAGCGGCGGAGCCGCTTGCTTACTTTGTCCCGAACAGCCTGTCACCGGCGTCGCCGAGCCCGGGTATTATGTAGCCGTGCTCGTTAAGGCGCTCGTCATAGGCGGCGGTATAAATATCCACGTCGGGGTGGTGCTTGTGCAGGCGCGCCACGCCCTCGGGCGCCGCGATAAGGCACAGCAGCTTGATTTGCTTTACGCCCCGGTCTTTTAAATAACCGATGGCGGCGGCGGCGGTTCCGCCGGTGGCGAGCATGGGGTCAAGCAGCAAAATTTCCCGCTCGTCGCTGTCGGGGGGGAGTTTGCAGTAATATTCCACCGGCTGCAAAGACTCCGGGTCGCGGTACAAGCCGATATGCCCCACTTTCGCGGTGGGCAGCAGGGCTAAAATACCCTCGACCATTCCCAACCCCGCCCTTAGAATCGGTACGATCCCGAATTTCTTTTCACATATCCTGCCCGTTGTTTTCTGTATGGGCGTTTCCACTTCCACGTCTACAAGCGGCAGGTCGCGGGTGGCTTCGTAACATATGAGCGTCGCGATTTCCCCGGCGAGCTCGCGGAACTCCTTGTTCCCCGTATCCTTGTTTCGCAGCATCGTAATCTTACTTTGTACAAGCGCGTGCTTCGTCACATGCAATTTGCCCATTGCGCCGTCTCCTTGTCGTGTGTCGTTTATAAATGCTTTCAACCGTTGCAGCCCCGCGCAGAGTAAATCCTTCATCATTCCCGCGCAGTCCCGGTAATCGTCTATGTCCCCGCCGTAAGGGTCTGTTACGTCCGTATCGTCCCCGGCAAAGCCGCCCAGTGTAAACACCTTTCCGTCCGCTTCCGGGTAAAGGGCGAGCAGCGTCTCGGCGTGGGGGCGCGTCATGGTAAAAATAAACCCGGCTTCGCCCACCGCTTCCGCCGTGACGCACGCGGAACGGTGCCCGCTTATGTCTATCCCCTCGCCGCGCATGACGTCAATTGCGTGCCGACTGGCGGGCGCGTTTCCGTAAACGCTGACCCCCGCGGAAGCGATTTCCGCTTTTATGCCGGCGCTTTCATAAATTTTCCCGGCGAGCGCCGCCGCCATAGGGCTTCGGCAGGTGTTGCCGGTACACACAAATAGAATTTTCATCCGCCCGCCTCGTCCTTTCCCCGCTAAACGAACACGACATTCCCGCCCGCCGCCTTGACCATCCTGTCCATTACGGCGCGGCCCAACCCGCTCTCCCCCACGCCTTCCGCGTAAATCACTTCCGCGCCCAACGAATCGAAACGCCGCAGGCACGCGTAAAGGTTCCGCGCCACCGTTTGCGGGTCGGCGCGGTCGCCCGCCGCAAGCGCCGCGATTTCACCGGGCTGTAAGCCGCCGGAGGCGCTGTCGCCCGCCTCGGGCAGGGTATAAAAATGTATTCGGTCTTTAAAATAATTTTTGTAATACTTTTCCGTCTGCGCCGTCGCCAAAATTCCCCCGGGGCGGCTTTCCGCGGAAAGCTTCCCCGCGATATACGCGGCGCAGGCTTCCGGGTTTCCGCATACCACCGTCATCTCCGCCCGGGGGGCGTAATGCCGGTACTTCGTCCCCGGCGAACGGGGGCTTTCCCCGCTAACCAACGCGGCTTCCCTAACCGGCGTCCCGAGGACGGCGGACAGCATTTCCGCCGTGACCGCGCCCGGGCGCAAAATAACCGCTCCGCCGCCGGTCACGTCGAGCACGGTGGATTCCAACCCCACACTAATTTCCCCGCCGTCGAGGATGTAATCCACGGCGCCGCCCAAATCCGCCTCCACATGGCTCGCGTCGGTGGGGCTCGGCGCGCCGGACTTGTTGGCGCTTGGGGCGGCTATGGGCACGCCCGCCGCTTCAATAAGCGCAAGCGCCGACGGGTGCGACGGAACGCGCAGCGCCACCGTCCGCGCGGTAAAACACGGGTGCCCGCCCACCCACGCGGGCAGCGCGGGGCTTTTGTTTACCACCAGGGTAAGGGGGCCGGGCCAGTATTCTCGCGCCAACTTTCGCGCGTGTTCCGGGAAATCCCCCGCAAGCGCTATGGCGCCGCCGAGATTACGCACATGCAAAATAAGCGGATTGTCGCCGGGCCTGCCCTTGACCGCGTAAAGCTTCGCCACCGCTTCCGCGTTTAGCGCGTTTGCCCCCAGACCGTACACGGTTTCCGTAGGGAACGCCACCAAACCGCCCTCGGAAATAACACGCGCGGCGTGTGTGATTACACCGCCGCGCCGCAGCATTTCTTATATTTTTTCCCGCTTCCGCAGGGGCAGGGGTCGTTACGGCCGATTTTAGCCTCGTTGCGGACGACGGTATGGGATTTTTTCTGTTCGGTGTAAAACTGCTTCCGCTGTTCGGCGGTGTAGATGTCGTCCCACTCGGGCAGCGTGTACAGCGCCTCCGCTTTATAGTCCACCATCTTTTTATAAAGCCGCTCATACGCTATGTCGAAGGCAATTTCCGTCGTCTCCTCAATTTCCTCGATTTCCGGAACGCCGTCCACCGCTTCGTGTATTCCGTCCAGAAACGCGCACATCTGCGCATTGCTGAACCCGAACTTTTCCGCGAGCTCCGCGACCGTCCCCTCCACGCGCGTGGTTTTTTCCCGCAGGATGTTTTCGTACACGCGCTTCTCGACGGCGAGGTACTCGTCCCACACGCGCTTCACCGGCTGCCCCTGCGCGTCAAACGCCATACGTTTCCAAGCGTCGTATAATTGCATGATGCTCACTCCAACCTTTGCAAAAATTTACGGCATTCTATAATATTGCCGGATGTTTGTCCAATAAACCGGATAATTCTGATATACTCCAGGCAACCGCTAAAACACAAAAATGGCATAAGGGTGATTTGAATGTCCGAAACTTTCCTCGGCATGGACTTCGGCGGCACGAAACTGTTAATCGGAGCGTCAGACGCCTCCGGCAAGGTGCTCGCCACTAAA
The DNA here is from genome assembly GCA_031271275.1 of Clostridiales bacterium. Classification (GTDB taxonomy): domain Bacteria; phylum Bacillota; class Clostridia; order Lachnospirales; family WQUN01; genus JAISWA01. The sequence goes on from JAISWA010000139.1 coordinate 6,313, forward strand.
AAATACGACTCCGGCTACATGGACCAACGGCGCGCGTTGGATTTTATCACTCAGTCACTGGAAGATTATTTCTCCCATGCCGCCGCAAATAAACCCGCCGCTATGGGCATGGGGCTTGTGGGGCGCGTGGACGGCAAAAACGGGGTCTGGTTGGAAATTGACAGGGAGCGCGGCGAAGTTATTCCCATTTGCGAAATACTGACGAAGCGGTTCGGCATCCCCTGCCGCGCCGACAACGACGTAAGAAGCGCGGCGAAGGCGGAGCTGCGGTTCGGCCACGGGCGGAACTCCCGGCATTTTATTTATATCAACCTCGGCACGGGCATCGCGGCGGGCATGGTGACGGACGGGCAGGTGGTTTACGGGAACAGCTTTAACGCCGGGGAGGTGGGTCACACCCACGCGGGTATCGACGCGGGAACCCTGTGCGTGTGCGGAAGGGAAAACTGCGTGGAAACGATTGCCTCGGGCAGGGGGCTGAACGAATGCGCTCGGCGGTACGCGGCGCGCTT
>JAISWA010000202.1 GCA_031271275.1 Clostridiales bacterium
CCCGAAACGAAACAAGCGTTACAACAAGGAATTATTGCGCATAGGCTTTTTCGAGCTGCCGAAAGCAAACATCGAAACGGAAAACCAACGCCACTGGCGGGATTATTTCACAAGCGGCGAAGTCAGCGCCGACGCGCCGGAGTACATAAAGAAAGCGAGCGAAATCATAGAACTAAGCAATCTCGGCAAGGAGGAACTGGAAATGCGGACTTTAATGGAAAGAGCGCAAGACAGATACGACGCGGACAGGTATGACGCCTTCTATGACGGCAAAGATGAAGGCCGGTTGGAAGGTCGTGTGGAAGGTCGGTTGGAAGGCCGAGCGGAAGGTCGGTTGGAAGGTCGTGTGGAAGGCCGAGTGGAAGGTCACATAGAAGGTCTGACGGAAGGCCGCCGCGACCAGGCACTGCAAATTGTAACCAACATGAAAAAGTTAAACCTGCCAATGGAAATGATTATGGAATACACCGGTCTTCCGCCCGACGTGTTGGAGGCGCTGTAGAAAAAAATCTCGCCCTTTCACTATCGAAAGCGGCACGCGCGGCAGAATTGAGGGCTGAATTTAATGGCAAATGAAACCGGAAAAACGCGGGGCGAATCCCTTACAGTTATGACGGAGTTGGTAATCCCCAACGATACCAACATGCTCGGCAACCTTTTGGGCGGCAGGCTCCTTTATTTAATAGACATCGTCGGCGCGATGACCGCTACGCGGCACGCGGAGAGCATCGTCGCCACGGTTCAAATGAACACGGTGGAATTCAAACGCCCGATAAAACTGGGCTGTATCGTGGAACTGACCTCCTATGTGGTTTGGACGGGGAACACCTCCATCGAGGTAGCGGTAGAAATATACGGCGAGGACCCCATCACCAAAACCCGGGAATTTATCAGCAAGGTCTTTATGGTATTTGTCGCCTTGGACGCGGAAGGGCGCAAGCACAAAACTATCCCCTACCTGCCCGAAACCGAGCGGGAAATACAGGATTACGAGGAAGCGGCTAACCGAAGGCGGCAAACGATATAAGGCAACCTCAGATAATAGAAAGGAGGAACGGCTATGAACATCATCACCGTAAGCCGGGAATTTGGCAGCGGCGGCAGAGAGATAGGGAAGCGCCTGGCGGACGCGCTTAACATCGCTTATCTCGACCGGGAAATCGTGTCCGCCATTGCCGAAAAAAGTTCCCTTGACGAAAGTTATGTGGACAGGAACATTGAAAGCGGGCTGTTTAAAATGTACCCGGTAACGTTTTCCCGCACGTTTACCTATATGCCGGTAATCATCAGGGGTACGCCGGATTTGCTAGCGCAGCAGCATAAGGTCATCAAAGAGCTTGCCGCCAAAGGCGACTGCGTCATTGTGGGGCGGGGCGCGGACGAAATACTGCGGGAGTACCGCCCTTTTAAGGTGTTCGTATACGCGGACATGCCCGCGAAATTGGAACGCTGCCGTAAACGGGCGGCGGAAGACGAAAAGCTCTCCGACCGCGAGTTGGAAAAAAGCATCAAGCAAATTGACAAGGCAAGGGCGGATAACCACAATCTGATTTCGTCTTTCCGGTGGGGCGATAAAAGCGGCTATCACCTTTGCGTCAACACCACGGGCATTGAAATAAAGTCGGTTGTTCCCCATATCGCGGCGTATGCGGCGGCGTGGTTTAAAACGGCAAATACTAAGGAGCAGATTTAATGCCTGACGGCAATGTAAAATGGAAACGCAACGCGGCTTTTTTTATCGCGGGTCAGTTTATATCCATGTTCGGTTCCATGCTCGTTTCATACGCGATTACCTGGCATATCACTTTGCGGGAACAGTCCGGCGGATTAATCGCCCTGTTCACCGTAGCGACCATGCTTCCCATGGTATTTATCTCCCCCGTCGCCGGCGTTTGGGCGGACAGGTACAACCGCAAATACTTAATAAACATCTCCGACGCGGCTATCGCCCTGGTTACGTTGTCGGTAGCGATTCTGTACAGTTCCGGTATGCAAAGCGTATGGTTCCTGCTTGCCGCGGCAATGGCGAGGAGCGTGGGGCAAGGGATTCAGCAGCCCGCGGTCAGCGCGCTTATTCCGCAAATCGTACCGGAGGAGCACCTTACGCGGTTTAACGGAATACAAAGCGCGGCTCAGTCCCTGACCATGTTTGCCGCGCCGATGGCGGCGGGGGCGCTGCTTACCTTCCTCCCCATCGGGAATATATTTTTTATCGACGTCGCCACCGCCGTTATAGGAATTGCCGCCGTGTTTTTCTTTGTCAAGGTTCCCCACGCGGTGAAGCAGGCGGAACACGGGGCGGGGGCGAAGGCTTATTTCCATGAAATGATGGAAGGGCTGCGTTTTATCGGGGGGCAGGCGTGGCTTAAAACGTTAATCATAGCGACCGCGCTGTTTATGGTAATGGCGTCGCCCTCGGCAATGATGACGCCGCTTCAGGTGACGCGCACTTTCGGCGGGGAAGTGTGGCGGCTTACGGCGATTGAGATTGCCTTTTCCGTGGGAATGATGATAGGCGGGATTGTGATTGCCGCGTGGGGCGGGTTTAAAAACAAGGCGCATTCCATGCTGCTCGCCTGGATGCTGTACGGCGTGTCCACCTTACTGTTCGGCGTGATACCCAACTTTTGGGTGTATCTGGGCGTGATGGTTTTTTGCGGCTGTATCATGCCGCTGTACAATACGCCGAGCATGACGCTGCTGCAAATGAAAATCCCTCCGCAGTTTATGGGGAGGGTGTTCAGCGTAATGAGCATGATAAGCGGTCTGGCGTTTCCCCTTGGGATGACCCTGTTCGGGCCTTTGGGCGATATTGTGCGCATTGAGCTGCTGCTGATTGTCACCGGGGTGCTACTTTTAACCGGCGGGCTGTTCCTTTTGAAGCGCAGGGAATTGTTTGAGGCGGGGAAACCGTCTGTAAGCCCTTAAAGTACCGCTTCTCTATACGCCCCGAACAGCGCCCTGATTTTTAAACGAATACGTTCCGTTTCCGCTTCGCTTACGGCAATTTCCCCGCCGCGCACCTGCACGGCGGTCTCCTGGGCTTCCTTTAAAATATCCATGTCGCGGTAAAGGTTCGCGATGGTAAACGAGGGAAGCCCGTGCTGTTTTACGCCGAAAAAATCCCCCGCGCCGCGCTGTTCCAAATCCATTTCCGAAAGGGCGAACCCGTCGCAGGTTTTTGTCATCGCCCGCATCCTCGCCCTGGTCCGCTCGTTGTTGCGCACGTCGCTTACCAACACGCAGTAGGATTGATGATTCCCTCTCCCCACGCGCCCCCGCAGTTGGTGAAGCTGCGAAAGACCGAACCTTTCCGCGTTCTCGATAATCATCAGGCTCGCGTTCGCCACATGCACGCCCACCTCAATCACCGTGGTGGAAACAAGCGCCTTTATTTCCCCTGCTTTAAACGCGTCCATGATTTGCTGCTTCTCAAGGGGCTTCATACGCCCGTGCAGGCATGCCACCCGCATACCGGGCAGCGCCCGGGAAAGTTCCCGCGTATATTGGGCCACGTTGGCGACTTCCGCTTTCGAAACCGCCGCGTAGGAATCGCCGCCGTCTTCGGCGGTTTTTTCTTCAATAGACGGGCAGATAACATAGACCTGCCTGCCCTGGGCAATTTCCTTTTGCATAAACGCGTGAAGCCGCGCCCGGTACGAAGAATTGACGGAATAGGTTTTTATGGGAATACGCCCCGGCGGCATCTCGCTTATGCTCGAAACGTCCATGTCGCCGTACAGTATCAGCCCAAGCGTGCGGGGGATGGGGGTGGCGGTCATGACCAACGTGTGGGGCAAAAGTGCTGAACCGCTTCCTTTATAAGTCAGCGTAAACCGCTGATTGACCCCGAACCGGTGCTGTTCGTCGGTTATAACCATCGCCAACCGGCGGTACTCCACGCCGGTTTGTATCAGCGCGTGGGTCCCCACAATCATTTGCGCGCGGCCTTCCGCGATTTCGGCAAGGGCGGCGCTGCGTTCCCGCCGCGTCATGCTCCCGGTCAGCAAAACCGTATGAAACCCGAAGGGCGCGAAATATCGCGAAAACTGCCCGTAATGCTGCGCCGCCAAAACTTCCGTCGGCGCCATTATCGCCGCCTGATATCCGTTTTGCGCCGCTAAAAAGCAGGCGGCGATGGCGACGGCGGTTTTACCCGAGCCTACGTCGCCCTGTATCAGCCGGTTCATCCTCCGGCGGCGCGACAAATCTTTTTTGATCGTTTCGAGCACGGAAAATTGCGCGTTGGTCAGCCGGAACGGAAACGAATCGAGCAGCGGCTTCAAATCTAAATTAATAAAAGTTTCGCCGTCTTCTTTTTCGATGGAATTTTTCAGCGCGAACAGCGCTAACTGCATAAAAAAAAGCTCCTCGAACACCAACCTTCGCCTTGCGTGAAGGAAGTGCCCGTCGCTTTCGGGGAAATGAATATTATAAACCGCCGTTTTCCTGTCGAAAAAGTTGAATTTTTCACGTATGCAGGCGGGCAGGTCGTCCGTTACCTCACTGTCGAGGTTTTTAAGCGCGGCATGGATGGCGGAACGCAAAAACTTCTGAGAGATTCCCTTTGCGGCAGCCGTGTACACCGGCACAACCCGCCCGGAGGAAACGGACTCGCCGCAATCGTACTCCGGCGACTCCATCCGCGCCCTGCCATATTGAAAATCCACTTTGCCGGTAAAAACGTATTCGGTATCTTTTTTAAAATACCGCTTCAAATACGGTTGGTTGAACCATATCAGTTCCAGTTCGCCGGTTTCGTCCCGCAAACGGGCTTTGGTCATAATCAGCGGCTTGCCCGATGCGCCCGCGTTTTTCCGCGGGAAGGAAATATTCTCCGGCTCCGCCGCGATATGCCCGCGCAGGGTGTTGACCGCGCCGTATATCAGCATAGATACCGTCTTGACTTGACTGCGATCGTCGTAATCCCTGGGGAAATGGTTGAGCAAATCCCCCACGGAGCGTATGCCCGCCCCGCGCAGCGCCTCGTAACGTTTCTCGCCCACGCCGGGCAGACGGGAAACCGGATCGCTTAAACGCATTATTCTACCGAGAGGATATAGTTATATAAGGGCTGCCTGCCGTTGTAGAGTTCGATTTCACTGTCGGGATGTTTTGCTGAAATGTGCGCGCGGATTTCCTCCGCCATTTCCAAGGTGACGCCTTCGCCGTAGTACACGCTCACGATGTCGCCGCCGAAGGAAAGCATGTGGTCGGCAAGGTCTTTCGCCGCCTGCTGCAAGTCCAACGCGATCAGCGCCACGTCCCCGTCATAAATGCAAAGGATATCCCCTTCGCGCACCTCGCGCCCGTCAAGCACCGTGTCCCGCACGGCGGTGGTAATTTGCCCGGAATGCACGGATTGAATCGCGTCTTCCATCGCGGCGAGATTTTCTTCCGCCGAAAGGGTGTCCAGGTAGTTGACCATACAGGAAACGCCCTGCGGTATGGAACGCGTTTCCACCACGTGCACCGCTTTGCTTGAAGTGTTAAGCTCCACCGCCTGTTTGGCGGTGAGGATGATGTTTTTATTGTTGGGAAGGATGATTACGCTCCCGGCGTTCACCTGAGAAACCGCCTTCGCGATATCCTCGGCGCTTGGGTTCATGGTCTGTCCGCCTTCAATCACCGCGTCCACCCCAAGCCCGGTAAAGAGTTCGCACAGCCCCTGCCCCGCCGCGACCGCCACAAAGCCGAGGGGTTTTGCGGGCGCTGACGAAGCGGAATATTCCTGCAAAGAAGTGTGCTGCTCACGCATATTGTCTATTTTTATTTTACTCAGGGAGCCGTATGACAGGGCTTTTTCCAACACCCTGCCGGGGTGGTTGGTGTGGACGTGTACCTTTATTATACCGTCGTCCGCCACGACGACAATGGAATCCCCCTGGGCGGGGAGGACTTCCTTCAGCGCTTTCTCCGTTTCCGGTTGGGCTTCTTCGTTGGGGAGGTCGAGCAAAAATTCCGTACAATAAGCGAATTTGATGTCGGCGTCGTTAAGCCCGGCGGGGGTGAGCGCTTCCTCGGAAGCTTTCACAAGGTCAAGGGGGACGGGGTCTTCGCCCGTATACAGCGCGTCCAACGCGCCTTTGAATATTAAAATCAGCCCCATACCGCCCGCGTCCACCACGCCCGCCTGTTGCAGCGCGGGGAGCATGGACGGCGTTTTATCCAAAACTTCGTTGGCGTGTTTGATGACGGATTTAAGCGCGGTTTCGATATCCTCGCTGTCGTAGGCGCATTCGTAGGCTTGCTCGCTTATCGCCCGCGCCACGGTAAGTATGGTGCCTTCTTTCGGTTTCATGACCGCCTGGTACGCCGTTTCCACCGACTGCGAAAGGGCGTCCGCCAAATCTTCCGCCGCCGCGGTGGATTTACCCTCCAAACCCTTGGCGAACCCGCGGAAAAGCTGCGAAAGTATGACGCCGGAATTCCCCCGCGCCCCTCTTAACGAACCGCTTGACGCCGCCTTCGCCACGTCGCGGACGTTGGGGGTGTTCAGCTTTTGCACCTCCCGCGCTGCCGCCTGTACCGTATAAGACATATTGGTGCCGGTGTCGCCGTCGGGAACGGGGAAAACATTCAGCGCGTCTACGGCGCGGCTGTTTCGGGTCAGTTCGTTTGCCCCGCAGATTATCATTTTGCGCAGCAGGTTGCCGTCTATGGTTATCAAGCCCAAAGAAATCTCTCCTCGCGGGGCGGGTATCAGTGTACTCTTACGCTCTCCACAAAAATATTTACTTCGTTAACCGTAATGCCTATGGTGTCCTCAACTTTATATTTTACGTTGCTCATGAGCGTTTCCGTAATCGCGGTGATGTTCGTGCCGTATTCCACGATGACGTGCAAATCGATGGAAAGGCAGTTGTCTTGCAAATTAAGGCGCACGCCTTTGGTCAGGCTCTCCATTTTCAAAATCTGCACCAGACCGTCGCGCATATTCCGCGCCGCCATTCCCACAATCCCGTAGCATTCCATCGCGGCGACGCCCGCCGTCCGCGCGATAACTTCGTTATCCACCAAAACGGCGCCGTACTCGTTTTGTATTTTGGAAATCAAGCCGATCACCCCAAAGAAATATATATTCTGGACGTATGCAATGTTTGCGTATATTATACACAGGCTGTCCGGGAAGGCAAGAAAATTGCGGCGGCACGGGAGGCTGTATGAAGGTAAAAGCGTTTTTGGAAAGAAAAAATATTGAGATAAGTTTGCGCCGTTACGGCGTGGAAGCGATGGGGGCGATGGCGTTGGGGCTGTTCGCCTCGCTGATTATCGGGTTGATTTTAGAAGAAATCGGCAAACACACCGGCGTTTTATTTTTACAGGAAATGGGCGTAAACGCGAAAGGCGCCATAGGCTACGCCATAGGCGTGGCGGTGGCACACGGCTTAAAAGCGCCGCCGTTGGTGCTGTTCGCTTCCGCCGCGACGGGTTTCGCGGGCAACAAGCTCGGCGGGCCCGCCGGGGCGTTTATCGCGGCGGTGATAGGGGCGGAGTTCGGGAAAATCGTTTCGAAGGAAACCAAGATAGACATTATCGTCACGCCGGTTGTCACGATTTTTACCGGAATGGGCGTCGGGATGTTGGTCGGCCCCGCCATAAACGGGTTTATGAAGGCGACGGGCAGCTTGATTATGTGGGCGACGGAGCTTATGCCGGTGCCGATGGGCGTGCTTGTTTCCGTCGTGATGGGAATGGTGCTGACCGCGCCCATATCGAGCGCGGCGTTGGCGATTATGCTCGACCTGAACGGAATCGCGGCGGGCGCGGCTTGCGCCGGGTGCTGCGCCAATATGGTGGGCTTCGCCGTTTCCAGTTACCGGGAAAACAAAGTCAACGGGCTGCTTTCGCAAGGGTTGGGGACTTCCATGCTGCAAGTCCCCAACATTGTAAAGAACCCGCGCATATGGATACCCCCGATTGTGGCGAGCGCCGTCGTGGGACCGATATCCTCGGCGGTTTTTAAAATGGAAAACATCCCGTCCGGCGCGGGCATGGGAACCTCGGGACTGGTGGGGCAGTTCGGTATGCTTACGGCAACGGGATATTCGCCCGCGGCGTT
>JAISWA010000220.1 GCA_031271275.1 Clostridiales bacterium
TTTTGGGCGGCTATCGGGTATCAATGCGGGCTCGCCTATGTTGTTGCGCTATGTGTTTATCAATTTGGGATGCTGTTTACAACAGGTAGCTTTGGAGTCGGGACGGTTGCAGCCTTCATTCTTTTGGCAGGGTTCTTATTTCTTCTGTTCCGTCCGACGGCAAGAAAATCCTCTGCTAACGGCGTACTGCCCGTTCGCGGTTAATGTGCAAAGGAGGGTACGCAATGCTCCCGTTTTTAGCGGAAAATCTCGGAACGATTGTTATAAGTTTAATACTCGCGGGGATTGTCACGGCGATTATCGTTAAACTCATCAAGGATAAGCGGAAGGGAAAGTGTGCCGGTTGTAATTGCGGGTGCGAGGGTTGTAACGCACGCGCTTACGTGCGTTTTTTACATGTTGAGCAGATAAAGAAAACTTTCCCCGAACCACAGGGCGGCAAGCGCCCCCGCGCAAAGGAACGGCCCGAACGCGATATACTCGTTCCGCCCGGCGCGGCGCGTTGCCAGTAAAAACGCGCCGTAACCACCGCCCGCGATAAACGCGAAAAAGAACGCGGCAAGCGTAAGCTCCCAACCCAGGTACAACCCCGCCATCGCCATTAATTTAACGTCTCCGAACCCGAACCCGTCCTTCTTAATCAGCAGCAAAACGAGCCGGTCGATTACAAACAGCGGCAGCCCCCCGGCGAGTATACCGGGCAGCGCGTCCGTTAACGGCGGCGAGTCGAGCGCCGGGAGGAAACACCCGGCGCCAACCCATACCGCGCCGACGGCAGCGCCAAAAATCAACAGACCGTTGGGTATTTCCTGCGTTTTGGCGTCGATGACGGAAACGCACAGCAGCACAAAAGCGAATAGGCACAGCGGAAAGAGGGACAGCGATATCCCGGCGTACAGCGCCATAAAAAAAAACAGCATGGCGCAGGTCGCTTCGGTAACGGGGTAACGTATGGATATACGCGCTCCGCAATACCGGCAGCGACCTTTTAACATCAGCCAACTGATTACCGGTATCAAATCCAAGACCGACAGCCGCTTCCCGCAGGCGGTACAATGAGAAGGCGGCGAAACGACGGATTCCCCCCTCGGTACGCGGTAAATCACCACATTCGCGAAGGAACCGAAAACCAAGCCGAATATAACGGATTCTATATAAACGAAAGATAAAGGCACGGATAGTCACTTCCTTTTTAATGCGAAATTATACTTCGCGCTTTAGAGCCTGTCATCAACGTTATTTGCATTTTTTAGCCGCGATTAAAGCATACTAAGGGAAAATAAATATACGGAGATATTGATGAAACCGCAAAGAGCCATCAGAACCGACCTCGCCCTTGAAAACCGCGAAATGCTCCGCGACGAGCGCGAGTCAGAGGACATAAACGGCGTAGAAATAGACGTGGAAAAGGACGGAAAACTCGGCGTCACCGTCACATGGGTGCGTATCACAAACGAAGAAGGGGCGGCGGCGATGGGTAAGCCCGTCGGCAACTATATCACGTTGGAGTCCGCCGCGCTTAAAGGCAACGATATTGAAACCCATGAGGAAATCGCGAAAATACTCGCGCGGAAGTTGGGCAATCTTCACCGTCTGCCAAAGGACGGCATGATACTTGTCGTCGGGCTCGGCAACTGGAAAGTAACCCCCGACGCGCTCGGCCCGAAAGTTTGCGCTAAGATGCTGGTGACGCGTCACTTAGGCGACCAAACGCCGGAGGCAATAAAAGCGCTCGTTCGTCCGGTCAGCGCGTTATCGCCGGGCGTAATGGGGATAACGGGTATCGAAACGGGCGAAATCGTAAAGGGCGTCGCGGAAAAAATCAAACCGGATTTGATTATCGCCATCGACGCGCTCGCGGCACGGCGCGCCAGCCGTATAAACGCCACCGTGCAAATATCGGACGGGGGCGTAAACCCCGGCTCGGGAGTGGGCAACCGGCGCATGGCGCTTACCCGCGAAACCCTGGGCGTACCGGTCATCGCCATCGGCGTCCCCACGGTAGTGGACGCGGCGACGCTTGTCAACGACACGATGGACCATATGATAGACGCGATGAAGGAAGTTTTGCCGAGGGGCGAAGTGTTTTACGAAATGCTTTCCGAAATGCGCGAAGAAGAAAGGTACGGGCTTATACGCGAACTGCTCGACCCCTACGAGGAAAATATGTTTGTAACTCCGAAGGATGTGGACTCCGTTATCAACCGGCTCGCCGGAATAATCGCCAACGCGCTTAACATCGCGCTGCACCCGGGCATCACAACGGAAGACGTGAACAGGTATTTGTTATAGGAACAGACCGGTTTTGCCGCTCAAAACCGCTTTTTGCCGCCGTTGACAACGCACCTGGCGGGTTTTATAATTACGCGACCGATTCCCCCGCCCGAATGGCGGAATAGGTAGACGCAAAGGACTTAAAATCCTTCGGGGGCAACTCCGTGCCGGTTCGAGTCCGGCTTCGGGCAGGATTATTTTTAGAGAAACCACTTGTACTATCAAGCGCAAGTGGTTTTTTTATTTGTCAAACGGCGGCGGGGCAAAATCGCCCTGCGGCTCATAAAATATTTGCATCCGGTTTACAAAAGCCAAAGCGCCGTACTCCGATATTTCCTCATCAAAATAAATAAGCAGCTCCGGTCCGTATTTTTCGCTGACGACCCTAATAACGGACGATACGCCAAAGTCTATCGCCGTATAACGGGCGGAACCGCCCCAAGCCCCGTCTGCCGGTTCCTTTCCGTAAATAAGCCCTGAAGCGTTTTCGGAAAAGTCATATTCATTGGGGAATTTAAAAATACAGTCCTCCATCATATCCCCCACTTGAATATAACGGGGCGTATCTCCGGCATGGGCTGTCATCCCGTTAATTTCTGCAAGCACCACCGCCGCGTTTTCCGCAGGGGCGAGATAAAACCGCACATTCCCGTAATCGTATACTTCCGCTTCCGCGCCGGTCAGCGAATCCGAATAGGGCGTTTTCTTTTTCGGCTGCCCTAACTTTTCCACGAGCCCTTCCCGGGTAGTACCCGCCTTAATGCCGTAGACCGTGAGTTCCTCCGCCTCCACGTAGTTCCGCCAGTAATCCTGCCAAAATGAGTAGGACGGATAATCGCCGCTGTATGAAAACAACGCGTCCCCCGTGTTTAACGACAGGTTAAGAGAATAACCGCCTTCTTTATCCGCGTGATACACGCCTTTTATCTGGTGCCGGTTACCCGCGCGCGCCGGGTCTTCGTCACGCCAGTCCAACGCTAAATCAAAAACAATGCTTCCGGCTTTATATAAACCGGTCGATTCGGGCAGTTCCACGTAAAAACTGCCGCTCCATTTTTCAACGGGCGCTCCGCCGTAGGTGCTTACCTCCATATAAACGGCCCCGTCCTCCTCGAAGCGCAAACGCCCTTGAAGTTCCGCTATATCATCCGCCACCACGTCGCATACCCACGGCGCGTCGCAGAGGTTTTCAAAACGGAAGGGTATCCTCAAGTCATAACGAAGCCCCGACCCGTCCGTAGCATAAATGGTCGTTTCGCCAATGCCCTCGCCGTCGTTTTCGAGAGAGAGCGACGTTATACCTTTTAGCCAGGGGAGTTTACCCCGGCTGGTAAACACGTCCCAGGAGTCTTCCACCTTGCAGGGCGCGTAAATGTCCGCCATCAGCCATTCTACCGTCCCGTCCTCCATCAGCAGAAAAACCGCCGGCGCGGCGAAATTTGAGCTTATCTCCGCTATCTGCCCTACGCAGGCGTCCTTAACCTTGTCCGCGTTTATCGGGAAGGGTCCTTCGCTTAGCCTTTCAAGGACAATAAAATACATGCCTTCCGGTGAAAAATGCTCGTACCAGTTTTCCGTATCAATGCCGTAGATATCGTACAACGCATCCCAACGCTCCAAATCGAACGAGATACTCGCTTCGCCGCCCTCGACGCGAACTTGCACAAGCCCTTCCTCATCCTCACGGATAACAGGCATGGCGGCGTTCTTAGCATTTTCCTGTCCGTTTGCTGTAACACAAGGCGCGAAAAAAGACAGACAGACCGCAAAAACAAATAATGTGACGGCGCTTCCTTTGATATTTTTCATGGCATCCTCCTACAGTAAATCAACTGACAAAGCTGATTCGCTATGTTCAGCGGCGCAGGTGCGTGCGCGTTTTTCTTTATATTAGCAAACGTTTTCTGTCCGCGTACTACCCGTGGCGGGTAGGCAAATAATCCTGTGATTTTATATAATCAATTTCGATTGCGTTGATTTTGGAAGAAAGAAGATGCTAAAGGGATGAAAAAAATCGGTCTGATTACGTCCAACAAATTGTTTGCCCAGAGCCTGACGGACGCGGTCAAGCATTATCCAAGCCTTGAGTTCGACCTGCGGCTGTTGCTGAACCCCGGTCAGGCGACATTGGACGCGGAGGTGCAAAAAATTGACGTTGCGGTGGTGGATACGACGCTGACGGTTTTAAACGGGTTGACGGCATTGCAGTCTTTTTGCGGGCAGCTGCGGCAGGCGGCGGTGCGTAAGATTGTACTGCTCGTGCCGCAGGAGGATGAGGCGGTAATGGACGCGGCAATAGCGGCGGTTAAACGCAAAGGCGCGGACGACTATATTTTCTTTAACGAGTCGCTGGACTATTTGTTTGCCAAGTTGTTGGCGTTATGAAAATACTTGCGCTCACTTTTCTGTGCATAGCAATCGGACTGTTTTCCGCCGGGTGCGCCCGGAACGCCTCCGGCAGTGATAACAAGACCGGGCGCCTTGTCATCTTAAACCATGACGAATACTCCCCCTACCCGGAAGCCGTGTCGAAAATGCTTCCCGGTTATACGGCGGAACGGGCAAGCGGCATGATTTTCCGGCGGCTGCGGGAAGGCACGGCGTCGGAAGCTTTCGCGGCGCAGGCGGTTTCCGCCCTTGAAACCGGCGCGGCGAAGCACTGGTACCCTCAGTATCTGGCTACGGCGGTTATCGCGGCGGACCGTGACAAGACAGACGCCGATATCCGCGGTTGGCGCGATTTGGCAACCGCTGACGAAGCAATCGGCTATACCGACTTTCCCCAATTCCACAACGAAATGCTGCTTGCCGCCGTTTCTTACGGCCTCGAAGGGGAAAATTTCTCGTTAAAAAGCGCGGCGAAACTGTTGGGCGCGATAAACGATGAAGGGCGGCTTAAGCGCGGCGACTTCGACGCGCCTGTCTTAATTTGCTTTGATTACAGCGCGGCGGATTTAATTAAAAAGGGCCGCAATCTGGAAATTATCCTGCCGGAGGAAGGCACGCTGTCTTATGAAAAGGGGCTGCTTTCCAACGAGCCCCTTTCCTTTACGGGAAATGTAAGCGAATTGCTGCGTTCCAACGGGTTCCGGCTTTTGGACGGAACCCGCGACCCCGCGCTTTATCCCGATACCCTTGATTACGGAAAAGCTTCCGGCGTAAAGGACTATAACCATCTCAACGATGTGGTTTTAGACGCCACCCGCGTCTTACGGCGCGATGTGCTGCATGTGCGCTTATATTCGTCGGCGGACGGGCGCGAGCATCAATATTGGGTTTTGCATTTTATCGTCCTGTTGGTTATCTGGGTCGCGTCCATCATCCACAGGGCCGTTCAAAAATGCGTTCGCAGCGCCGCGCTCCTTGCGGGGCTTATCCTGTTCGGTTGGGTTGCTGCGCGGCTTATAAAGTACCAGTTGGAACCCGCGGGGCTTTTTAACCTTACTTTCCTCTGGTATAGCTATTACCTTTTTCAGCTCGCCCTGCCGCTATTGATTCTGTGGTTGGCGTGGGCCATCGACAAACCGGAGGGCAGCAAGCCGCCAAAACGGCTTTGCGCTATTTTTGCGGTAAACGGCGTGCTTGCCGCGTTGGTACAGTCAAACAATCTGCATAACTGGGTGTTTCGTATCGGCGCGGTCATTCAAGGGGTTACGCTGGAATATACCTATGGCGTTGCTTTTTATATTGTGCAGGCAGGCTGTTGGCTGCCGCTGATATCGGGCATTTTTATGATGCTGCGCAAAAGCGGGGGAAGTATGCGCAAAAGAGGCGCGGTATTTCCCGTCGCCCTGTTTATCCTTTTGGGGTTATATGTCGCCGGGTACGCCGCGCGGGTTCCCGTCGCGTGGGAAAGCGACGTTACAATGGTTATCGCGGCTTTTACGCTTCTGTTTTTTGAAGCTTCCATACGCAGCGGATTGATACCCGTCAATTCAAAATACAATACGCTTTTTGACCACTCCACGCTAAGTTTACAGATTGCCGACCGTTCCGGCGTCGTTATACGCGCGTCCGCCGCGGCGGATAACCAGATTGCGGGCACAGTGGCTGCCGCGCTTGACGCATACCCCGCGCCGGCGCGTCTTGACGAAAACGTCTTGTGTTTCGCCTCGCCTATTACCGGCGGGTACGCCGTTTGGCGGGAGGATATAACCGGGCTTAACCGGCTGCACAAAGAAGTGGCAGAATCGGTGGCGAAACAGGAAGCGGCAAACCGCCTTCTCGCGGAGGAGGAGCAGCTCAAGCGGTCCATACAGGACGAAAAAGAAAAAGCCCGGCTTTCGGCGCAGCTTGAGAAAGAGATATACAGCCATACCCTACGGCTCAATACCATGATAGAACGCCTTGAGGACCCGGATAACCGCCCTAAGGCAGTCGCGCGTATCACATTGCTTCTCTGTTATATAAAAAGGCGCTGCAATTTATTTTTTCTTGAGGAAGAAACGGATATTTTCCCGTCGGATAAACTGGCGCTTTACTTAGACGAGCTTATGGAAATAGCGGCGTATTCGGGCGTAAAAGCAATTGTTACGGTGGAACCCGGCATTGACCTGTCTGTCCGGCGCGCCACTTTGCTGTATGATTTCTTTTACAGCGTCGCCCACTGGGCAGCCTCATTTGAAGATTGCCGCCTTATAGCGCGTTTCGGTTGGGAGGACGGGAAGGTATCTTTACGCATACTGCCTTCCGAGGACGCGGGACTGTTTACAATGGAGCCGCACCTTTTGTCCGCTATTGCCGTGGCGGGAGGCGCTTATTCCATAAAAGATTTAGACGACGAAACGGCGGGCGTCAGCCTATCGTTCCCGGAGGGGGGGCAACCGTAATGGCGGCGTTTTATCAGTGGCCCCGCGCCGTTTGTTATTTGTTTACGTTTATACTGGCGCTGTGCGTGCTTTTTCAGACGGCGACCATGGCGGCCTGTTTTTACCAATATGACAAAAAGAGAAATCGATTCCCGAAAACGTTGTTGGAACTGTTTATCCTCGTCCATATTCTATACTGCGCGCTTATACACGGGCGGGCAATGCACGGGTATGAAACGGGAATTCTCGTTACCGCCGGATATGATATATTACGGGCGGATATCTTCGCGTTTTTATATGTAGCCGTTGTTTTGTTCTGGTTAATACGGAGTGTGGCATCGGTTTTTTCCCGGTATAAAAAAATCAAGTCGCGTATCTCGGCAATGTCCGTTAAAAACGCGATTGACGCCCTTAGCACGGGCATCCTTTTCTGCGAGGAAAACGGGTTTGCGGTTCTCGCCAACAGACAAATGCAGCGGCTGATGGTGGCGTTCACAGGGAAGATACACCGAAACGGAAAGCAGTTTTATAATCAGTTAATGT
Organism: Clostridiales bacterium; assembly: GCA_031271275.1. Taxonomy (GTDB): domain Bacteria; phylum Bacillota; class Clostridia; order Lachnospirales; family WQUN01; genus JAISWA01. Next base: position 7,626 of record JAISWA010000220.1, read on the forward strand.
CGGGCGAAACCAAGCCCGGGCAAGGGTTTGTAAAATTTGAAGGACGAAACGTGAGCCTGTTGCCGGACGGTTCCGCATGGATGTTCACCGTGAGCGAACTGCGGATAAAGGGGAAAACCTATTATCAGCTTACCGCCACGGACATAACCGAACGTTGGAAGCTTACGTCGGAACTTAACGCGCAAAATGAGGAACTGATGAAACGCCGGGCGGAATTAAACGGGGAAATAGCCAATGTACACGCTTTAAGCCGGGAACGGGAACGGCAGCGGGCAAAAATGCGGGCGCATGACATTCTCGGCGCGCGACTGACTTTTATGCTTCGCGCCGTCCAAAGCAATCAGCCGTTGGATTGCGCCAAATTAAAAGATATGTCGCGCCGGCTGCCGGACGACCTCGCCGCCGCGCGGCAAGACCCGTCCCCTCGGGACAGGATAGATGCTTTAACGCAAGCGTTCGCGTCCATCGGCGTGGAAGTTATATGGGACGGGGACCTGCCGGAAAAGGACAGCGCCGGGCAGTTTGCGGCGGACGTGGCGCGGGAAGCCGTAACCAACGCCGTGCGGCACGGGTTTGCCACGCGGGTCAATATCCATATGGACAGCACGGACGGTTTTAAGATGAAAGTAACCGACAACGGACGCCCGCCCGCCGGAAAGATAACGGAAGGCGGCGGGATAAGCGGTTTAAGGGAAAAAGTAAAACGCTGCAACGGGACGGTCGAGGTGGTATTTTCGCCGCAATTTGTTTTAAGCGTATACCTTCCGGGCAATTTGTAAGGGAAGTTTGCCGCGCATTTTGAACCTACAATTGACTTTCGCTTTAGCTTGTGCTGCAATGGATGCAAAGCGTGATTTCAAAGTGGTTTTATGTCCGTGATTAGCGATAACACACTACGGAGGTGAGCAAAATGCCTGTTGCCCATCG
>JAISWA010000259.1 GCA_031271275.1 Clostridiales bacterium
TATGAATTTTCAACGGGCCGTCTTTCCACCGTCCGCCCCTCCGCGAGCGATTGAAGCTCCCCCTCGATTAGCAGCGTAAAATATTCCACACCGGGCAAAGCCGCCGCGTTTTTTTCGCATTGGGCGATGAGCGCGGTTTCATACGCGTTGCCGCCGTAACATAGGATATCTTCCGAAACGTTCAACACAAGGCAATCGCCGTCCATTTCGGCGGAAAGCACCCGCACATCCGAAGGCACGCAATACGCCGCAGTTTCAAAAAAACATTCAAATAAGCGCCGCGCGTTTTCCGCATGCGTACTGCCCTCCAATGAAATTTCCCGGCGGTTCCAAATATACGCGCCGCCCCGCTCGCCGGCTTCCGCTTCGATTTCGTAAATATAAAAAACCTGCCCGGCATCCTGTACAACCGCGAACGAAGAACAAAGAAACATTATCACCGCGCATAAAGAAGTACGCATAACAAAGCCCTCCTTACATACTGACAAGTATTGTAAGCAGGGCTTTGTTTAGGATTCAAGAAAAACCGTATATTAAAATTCAGCAATATAATGCAACATTCTACCTTCCCGGCGTGTATTCCCGGAACGCTTCCACAATCCCGCTGTAAATAGAGCGGGCAAGCTGCCACTGGTAATCCGGGTTCATCAGCTTTGCCGCTTCCCCCGGGTTGGATAAAAACCCCGTCTCGCAAAGCGCCGCGGGAATCGTGGTGTAATGCAGCACCACGATTTCGCCTTCCTTTATCCCGCGGTCCACCGCGCCCGTTCCGCCGACCATATTTTTTTGAATCACCTCGGCAAGCCGTTCACAGGTAAGCCCCACCTGCCCGTCGTTCTCATGGGGGTAATACCAGGTCTCAATGCCGTTGGGCGCTGTCCCGTATTCGGCGGCGTTGATATGTACGGAAATAAACATGTCCCCCAACTCGTTGGCGTAAGGCGGGCGGTTTTCCTTGGCGAAGGTGGTGTCGGTAAGCCGCGTGGCGTATGCCTTGATATTCGGGTCGGTGTCAAACAGGCTCATGAGTTTCATCGAAATGCTCAAATCCAAATCCTTTTCCTTGACGGCGTCCCCCAACATCGCGCCGGGTTCACTGCCGCCGTGGCCGGGGTCTATTACCACAATGCGCGGGTATAAATCCCGGGGAAGGTTCGCCTTGAATATGTAGCTGTCGCCCGTTTCATGGGCGGTAAACGCCAACACCCGCGCTTCGTTCACGACCAACTGGGTAAAACCGTCGGAGCCGCGCTCAATCAAAACGGAATGCACATATCCGTCGCCCGCGATCATTTCCCCGTGGCCGAGCAAACCTTCCGCGTCTACGGGCAGCGTCAGCGTGTAGCGGTAGTCCGTGTACTCGTCCGTGTGCCGGACGGCGTTAATATCCATGCGCAAGCCCGAGGATTTCGGAATGATAATCGAGTGCGCCGCGGAATCGTACCGCATATTCTGATACGTGTTGGGGAAGAACCGGACGGTCGCGGAGTTAGCGCCGTATTCCACGTCATAAGACGAGAAGCTTTTTACGTGGGCTTCGATACAGGCACTCCCGTCCTCCCCCTGCCATGTGACCATTCGCGACACATACGCGCCTTGCTGGGTTTCGTCCCGCTCAAAGGGAAGCACGGCGTTGGCGAGGAAAATATCAATGCGGTCGGGGTTGGTCTGCGGGTAAATCTGCACGACCGGGGTTCCGCTTCCGGTGATGGTTATCGTATCCGACGCGCCGTTGGTGCGGAACGTCACGTTTTGAATATTGTGTTGCTCAAACGAAACCGTGAGCGTCATACGGTCCTCCGAGAGCTGTACGCTGTATTCCGCCGCGCCGTTTAAGTCAAAAACAATCCGCGCCGTCATGGGCGCGACCGAAAACTGCGAAGCGCGTATGGCGGTCACCGGAACGGACGCGTCCACATAGAAGGGGGCGTAAATATCGCACTGGGCGTTAACGATATCCACCACGAGCCGGTTGTCGGGCAGCAACAGTTTTTGTACTTCCGTAATGGGCGAAGTAGTGACCGCCGTGTACGCCGCCGAGCGCGTTTCCAACGGGGTGAGCAATTCCTTCAGCGTCGTTTCGGGATATTGTACGGTTTGGATGGTCTGCCGGGAAACGTCCCGGGCGGGTTCCGGCGACGCCGGATTAATACTCACCGGCGGCGGCGTGGGCTGCGCGTTGGTAAACCATATGTTGGGGCTTTGCGGCTCGTTCGAAACGGTAACGGGTATTTCGGAAGCGGCGGGCGGCGGATAGGAAGCGGGCGGCGGCGGGCTTACGGCAGCGGGGACGGGCGTTACGGCGGGGGGAACGGGCGCGGCGTCGGGCGGCTCAATCAGCGGTACGTAGAGATAGATAAGGTTGCCTTCCTCGCGGAACGTAATTTCAAAACCGAGGCGTTCCGCGGTGAACCGCAGGGGAACCATGATTTTTCCGTCGATATTCACCGGCGGCGCCTGCATGACAAGCACCTCTCCGTTGACCGTGGCGGAAAGCTGCCCCAAGGTCATGGCGATAACGCGGTCGTGATACAGTATGCGCAATTGCTGTTCCGTTTCGCGCCATTCAATAACAGCGCCAACGGATTCAAAAACTTCCCGCGCAGGCACCAACACATTGCCGTCGCGTTTGACGGGGGCGACGTTCAGCTCCGCCATGTTACGTCCGTTTACAAAAAGTTCTATTTTGCCGCCGCTTTCGGCGGCGGATATTTTCAGGGCAAAGCAAGGGACTGTTAAAAAGGAAAGGATGCAGAAAAGGCGTATCTTTTTGAATAAGGACATAAAAGGCTCCTAAATATTATTTCCTGACATAAAGCTCGACACGCCACAGTATAGCAAATCTCAAATAATTTTGCGTCAGTATAACCGCAGCCACTTTTCGACCATTTTCTCCAATCCGCGTTTAATGGGCTTTCCGTTTTCAATCAGCGTCGAATCGCCGCCTTTTTTTATGTAGTCGGACATGCCGCGCGCATTGGCTAAAAAATAAATTCCCCAGTTTTCAAAATTCCACTCGTCTGAATAGGGGCTGCATTCATAATCAATATAATAAACAACCCCCTGCCGCAATACAAAGTTCGTAGGGAAATAATCAATATTTAAACCAACTTTATACAATTTGCGGCACATGCCGAATATTTGCGTTATATGGCTGTCGCCGACCCCGCCGCAAGCGGCAAGATCAGACAGCATATCCCCGTCTATATATTCCTTGATCAGATATTGTTCCTCCTGGTTAAAATGCAGTAACCCCGGAACGGGAACGCCCGCCTCGCGTAAAGCGCGATAACTCCTTAACTCGCTGTCCAGTTTATTGCTTTCAAATTGATAATACCCGCAGGGCTCATAATGAATCTTCTTTAACACATACAAACCATTTTCCGATTTTGCGAGGTAGGAATATCCGCCCTTGCCTTTGCCGAGCAGCTTGGCAATTTCAAAGTATTTCCCGTCGGCTTCAATCCTCTGTCCGGTCATAACGCGACATCTCCTGATATTTTATAATAAAGGGCATTATAGCAAAAATACGCTACCCGCGAATTAATTTGCCCCGGCGCGGCGGATGCTGTAAACTGTTGTTGAAAAAGGCTACATTATTGGAGGCGCTTGATGAAAAGTATTTCCCGACGTTTGTTTCTGTTCAGCTTTTTATTTTTTCTGCTTGCGTCAGCAGCGGTTGCGGTAGCCGCGTACTTAGGCCCGCCCGTCGCCGCCGCCTTGGCTGCTGTCGGCGCGGCTGCGGTGTGCGCGGCTGCGTTAAGGGAAATCATCCGCCGGCTGATTTTTGTTCCGATTGATATGCTAAAGGAGAGCCTCACGCGGCTGAAGGAAAATAAAACGGAGCGTATTTACGGGATAGACAATGACGACGAAATCGGCCGCCTCTCCAATTCCCTGCAGGATTTATTCTCACAGGGGCATTACGACATGCTCACGGGCGTTTTCAACCGCAAATTTGTGGAGGAGACTTTCCCCCGCACGGTTTCCGCCATGTCGCGTTCAAAAAGCAAAATCAGCGTTTTTATGATTAATGTTGATTTTCATAAAAAATACTTGGAAGCTTACGGGCAGAACCTTACCGACGAATGTTTTAAAGCGGTGGCGGCTGCGCTGACGCGGGGAATGACGCGCGCCGACGATTGCGTGGCGCGTTACAGCGGGGACGAATTTGTCGCAATCCTTCCCGATACGGACGAAACAGGCGCGCGCGTCGTCGCGGACAAAATTCTCGCCAATATCCGGGGTATGAATATCGAGCATAAAAAAAGCACGGTCGCGGATCATGTGACCATGTCGGTCGGGATTGCCACCGCGACGGCGCAATCCGATCAAAAATGGGATATGTATTTTAAACGCGCCGGGGAAGCGTTGGCGCGGTCAAAACAAAACGGGCGGAATCAATATACATTTTTGGAATTAGAATAACAGCGCCCCGGCTTATTAAAAAAAAACATAGGGGGATAATAAACGCCATAAAAGTACAAAGCGGTTCCGCCGCTTGTTTTCCACAATTCGTCATAGGAAACTGCACCTTGCGCGTTCCGTTGGCTTCAAAACGGAACGCCGGAATCAAGCAGTTTCCTGTGACATTAAAAAGGG
>JAISWA010000013.1 GCA_031271275.1 Clostridiales bacterium
CACCCCCACGTCCTCCCTGACATATTATACGGCAAACGGCGATTTTTACCCCGCCGTTGTACGGTTTGTTTGCGGCAAACCGCAGCAGTATAAAAGGGAGTTGTGAGGGCTATGTCGCAGTACCGCATCCGGGGAGGGAACCGGTTGGCGGGCGAGGTGCGCATTGGCGGCGCTAAAAACGCCGTGCTGCCCATACTGGCCGCCTCCGCGTTAAACCAAGGGGAAAGTATTATACACAATTGCCCCAGGATTCAAGACACGTTCATCTCTATCAAAATCCTGGAAAGCATCGGATGTAAAACCTCTTTTGAAGGGAACACGCTAATCATCGACGCGTCCTGCGCCAACAGTTGGGACATCCCGCCGGAACTGGTGAAGGAAATGCGGTCGTCAATCATCTTCATGGGCGGGGTGCTCGGGCGGTTCGGCAGCGTCAACGTGTCGTACCCGGGCGGGTGCGCGTTAGGTACGCGCCCCATCAACCTTCACATCAAATCACTCAGGGCGCTTGGGGCGACCATCTACGACGACCACGGGATTATCCGCTGCCACGCGGAAAGCCTGACGGGGGGACGCGTCCATTTGGATAAGGTGAGCGTGGGGGCTACGGAAAACATCATGCTCGCCGCCTCCACCGCCGAAGGCGAAACCATTGTGAACAACGCCGCCCGGGAACCGGAAATACTCGACCTGCAAAATTTTTTAAACGGGATGGGGGCAGACATAAAAGGCGCGGGTACGGACACCATCGTCATCCGGGGCGTAAAAAAACTGCATTCCACGGAACATACGGTAATGCCGGACCGCATCGTGGCGGGCACCTACCTTGCCGCCGCGGCGATAACAGGCGGGAACTTGAAACTGCGGCGCATTTCTTCCCACGATTTACTTTCCATAACGGCAAAACTGACGGAAATGGGCTGCGAAATCAAAGAATATAAAACCGAGATTGGCATTAAAGCCCCGAAGCGGTTAAAAAGCCTGCCCCGGCTTATTACGGAACCGTACCCGGGTTTCCCCACCGATATGCAGGCGCAGTTTGTGGCGGCGCTCGCCACCGCCGAAGGCACCAGTATGGTGCACGAAACGATTTTTGACTCGCGGAACAAGCACGCCAACGAGCTGCAAAAGATGGGCGCCAACATCACCGTGCTACAGGGGGTCGAATTCGTCATACAGGGCTGCGAACGCTTGAACGGGACCACCGTTACCGCCACGGATTTGCGCGGCGGCGCGGCGCTCATACTGGCGGGGCTTATGGCGGAAGGGGAAACCGTCGTACAGGAAGCGCACTATGTACAGCGCGGGTACGAGGCAATAGAAAAGGCGCTTGAAAGCGTCGGGGCGAATATAATATTGGAATAAAAAAGCGGCTGCGCCGCTTGTTTTCCACAATTCGTCATAGGAAACTGTACCTTGCGCGTTCCGTTGGCTTCAAAACGGAACGCTGGAATCAAGCAGTTTCCTATGACATGAAAGAAGGCTGTCATCCGACAGCCCCTACATAAGTCAGTTTATTTTTTCAAACGCGCCCACAAACAAGTCCCGCTGGTCTTTTGTGTCCTCCGAATAAGTAAGGCAAACCGCGGCGATGGCGCCGTCGAGTTTCCGGATGAAATAATCCTGGTACAACATGCCGCCGGAAGCGGACACCGTACCGACAAACCAACTCTCCCCCGCGAGGGTGGCGTCGGACCGGCTGACTTCTTCGTAGCCAAAGCTCTCCACACTCATCATTTGCGTAACAAGCGCGTCGAAATATTCCTCCGGGCTTACCCCCATCAGCAGGGTTTGTATGTTAAGGTTCTCATACATTAAAAATACGCTAGGGAACGAGATATCGTTGGACACCATAAAGTCATAGGCGGAACGCATCTGGGATATGTCCGCCTGGGTCTGGTTCATGCTCCCTTCGTTGACCAACATGTCCGCACCCGCGCCTACCACCGCCTGCACTTCCTCCGCGGAATACGCCCGGTAGCCCTCAGGCACGGTAAAACGGATATTGGACCATTCGTTGGTAAATACCGTTTCGTCCGCCGACCATGTGCCGGTCTGGATTCCCCCCTTTGCGCCGCCGCAAGACGCCAACGCCAACAAAAGCGCCAACGCGGTCAGCGCGCAAACCCATTTCCTTAGCCTGTTAATAAAAATCCCTCCCATAATTAAAATTTGGCGTGACTCCAAAACGCCCCGCCCATTGTAAACGGGACGCCCCTATGTAGCAAGGGATTTTTTCTCCGCCCAAATATTATAAACCACCACCGTTATCACAATGACCGCGCCGCCCGCCGCCGCGAACCGCCCGGGCACTTCGCCCGTGGCAAGCGCCACCCACAGGGGGTTAAGCACCGGCTCCAACGCGGTAATCAGGCACGCCAAAAGCGCGGGCGTGGTTTTTATCCCGGCGGAAAATAAATAGTACGCAAGCCCCACCTGCACGGTGCCGAGCAGCAGCAGGAACCCCCAACTCACCGGGTCGGCGGTGACTTCAAAGAAGGCGAAGGGTACCCCTACCGCCGCGTTGAGGAGGAACCCGAGCAACTGCGCCTGTTCCGGTTGGGTATCGGCCCGCCGGTTGCACACAAACACCCCGGCGAACGCCACGCCCGAGGCGATGGCGAGCAGGTTCCCCAGTACGCTTCCGGCTTCCAACCGGTCGAGGAAGAACAGCACCATCCCGCACAGCGTGACCAACACGGCGGCAAGCTCGCTCAGCCTCGGCTTTTTCCGGTAAAAAAACAGGTGCATGAGAATGATGAATATGGGGGAGGAAAATTGCAGCAGTATGGCGGCGGCGGCGGTGGTCAGCTTGTTGGCGAACACGAACAGCGTCATCGTCAGCGAAAGGGAAACCGCCGCGAGGATATTGCCCCGGGTAAACGCAATCTTTACGCTCCGGCGTATCAAAATAAAAACAAGGGCCGCGATCAAAGACCGCAGCCCTATAATGCTCATCGCGCCCCAGGGGATAAATTTGATGCACAGCCCGCCGATACTCCAACAGACGGACGCCGCTACAATCAGCGGCGGCCCTTTTCTATCGCGTTCTTTTCCGCTCATCCCTGAGCGACCCGTTCAAGCAGCCTGTTGCTCCGCTCGATAAACTGGGTCATCTGCTCGGTGGGCAGCGGCTTGTGGCTGATCATCGCCAGGTCGAACAACTGCTTTACGACCAGTTCCACGTCGTCTTTGCGGTCGGCTTCGTCCTTGATAACCAGTAAAATTTTCACCAGATTGTTATTGCGGTTAAGCACTAGCGAAAGTTCTTCCTCGAACATGCCCATGTTCATGCCGCCGCCGAACATCTTGCTCATCTCCTGCATACGGCGCGACTGCTCGGAGAGCAGCATCACCGCCGATACGCCGTCGGACTTGAGGGTTTCGACTTTGACCTTTAATTTCTCGTTCCCGAGGGTGGTTTGGAACAGCTTCTCGATATCCTCGTACTGCTTTTCCTCGCCCTCCACCGCCGCGTCCTTGTCTTTTAGCGCGTCGCTGATGTCGGAGTCGATGCGGTTGAAATGTACTTCGCGCTCGTAACTTTCGATATAGGAAATGAACGGGTTGTCGAGGTTGGTGGTAAGGTACACCGCTTCCATTCCCTGGTCCTTGAACATTTTCACGTACTGCGCCTGAAGCTGCTCGTTGCTCACGTAATAAACGGTCTTGTCCGTCTTTTCCTTATTGCGCTCGGTGAACTCGGAAAGGGTGGCGAGGTCGCCCGCCGTGGTCTTGTACAGCACGATGTCTTTAATTTTGTCGTAGAAATCTTTTTCCTTAATACAGCCGTACTTGATGAAGGGGCTGATATCCTCCCAATAGCCGTTGTATTTTTCCCTGTCTTTTTTGTAGAGGCTGTTGAGCTTGTCGGCGACCTTTTTGGAAATATACGCCGACATTTTTTTCACGTAGCCGTCGTTTTGCAGGAAGGAACGGGACACGTTAAGGGGAAGGTCGGGGCAGTCCATCACGCCCTTGAGCAGCAGCAGGTATTCCGGTATGACTTCTTTAATGTTATCCGCCACGAAAACCTGATTATTGTACAGCTTCACCTGACCTTCGATATACTCCAAGTCGTGCTTCATTTTCGGGAAGTAGAGAATGCCCTTCAAGCGGAAGGGATAATCCATGTTCAGGTGTATCCAGAACAGCGGCTCGTTAAAGTCCGTAAAAACTTTATGGTAGAACGCCTTATAGTCCTCGTCGGTACACTCGTTGGTCTGTTTTTGCCACAGGGGGTGCTTGTCGTTGATGGGCTTGGGGGCTTCCTTGGAAACTTCGCCCGGCGTTTCGTCCGCTTCTTCCGTTGCAACGGTTTCGTCTTCGCCCGCGGGCTTTATCGCCTCAAAGAAAATATCCACCGGGACAAAGCTGCAGTATTTCGTCAGTATGGTGCGCAGTTTGTATTCTTCCAGAAAATCCTTGCTGTCCTCGTTGATATACAGCGTAACGGAGGTGCCCCGGGTGGTCTTGTCGCTTTCCGACATTTCGTATTCGATGCCGCCTTCGCAAACCCAACGCGCCGCCTGCGCGCCTTCCTGATAAGAAAGGCTGTCAATCTGCACCTTGTCCGCCACCATGAAGGACGAGTAGAACCCCAGGCCGAAATGACCGATGATTTCGTTGTCCCTATCCATCTTGTCCTTGTATTTTTCCAAAAACTCGCTGGCGCCGGAAAAAGCGATTTGCGTGATATATTCGCGTATTTCGCCGGCGGTCATGCCGATGCCGTTGTCCTCGAAGATGATGGCCTTGTTTTCCTTGTCCACCCACACGCGCACCGCGAAGTCCCCGTCCCTCGGAACATTCGGCGCTTCGCCGATATCGGAAAGTTTTTTCAGCTTCGTAATCGCGTCCGCGCCGTTGGAAACCAACTCCCGCACGAAGATATCCGAATCGGAGTACAGCCATTTCTTGATGATGGGCAGAATGTTCTCGCTGTGGATGGATAAACTGCCTTTTTCCATCATAAATTCCTCCTTGTTATTTTTCTTCCGTTATTTTTATGGCATTGCCCGTAAAGAAACCGCGCACGTATTCTTCCCAGCGCTCGTCCACGGATTTGTCCATAGAGAACTGCTTCTGGGCGGAAGCGGCGGTAAAGCGCACCGCGCCGTTTTCATAAATCATATTTAAAAACAACGCCGAAGCGTTGGGGTGTATGGACTGCGTTTCTTCCGCGCCGCAGGAAAACACCGCCTTTAAATACCCGGGCATTTGGCTGCTTTTGATAATGGCGGTGATAAGCGGCTTTAACCGCGCCCATTCGACGTATTTTCTGGCGGAGGGTTCTTCGCCGTCGGGTTTATTTTCGATAGCGCCGGAAATGTCGAGCCGGGTCAGCGTGACCATTTCCACCGCGCGAACCTCAAACCCGTCGAATAAAGCGTCCCGCAGCAGCCTGTTCATAAAGGGTCGCACCTCCGGCCCATCCATCGTCAACGCGAGCAAAACGCCCCTCCTGTCACAAAACCTGCACAAGCCTCATAGAATGTCACCAGAAGTGTACAATCCTATACTTCAATGTTTGCGTTAAATAAAAAATCAAAGCAAGGAGGTTAACCAAATGCATGATTTTGTAAATTGCTTAGTTGAAAGCATGTTTCGTTACATCGGCCAGACCGTGACCATTTTCACCACCAGCGGCGGCTTGTCCGGGAACGGCTTTACGGGAGTGCTGCTGTCCGCCGACGCCAACTGCGTCAGGCTGCTCGCCGACATAGGCGCGCCGCCGGCTTGCCCGGTGGGCAGTTCCTGCACCGATTGCATGTCTTGCAAAGGTATCGACAACGACGCGTGCGAAGGCGGGTTCACAGGCAACCCGCTTGGCGCGGTGTGCGTAATCCCCACCTGCGCAATCGCGTGTTTCACGCATAACGCGATCTGACGGCCGGGTCAAAAACAAAAACGAAAGATATGGGAAACTCTTTAGAAAACCGCGCCAAGCGCGGTTTTCTTCCTGTGGTTTCAGTATATACCAATAGCGAAAAAATTCAACTTTTCTCCACCACTATCACCGTATGCGTCATCCCTTCCGCTATCTCGCCCTTCCAAACCTCCGCCACCGCCCCGCCGTATCTTTGAAGCGCCGGTTTCGCGGCGGCAATTTCCGCTTCCGCTTCGGGACCCTTCATGGCGAGCAGCAGCCCGCCTTTTTTCAGCAGCGGCAGGGTATACCCCGCCAACTTGTCCAAGCGCGCCACGGCGCGGGCGGCGCAAACGTCGAAGGCTTCCCGGTAACCCGCTTGCCGGGATAGTTCCTCCGCCCGCGCGTGTACGCAGGTTACGCCTTCCAAGCCCAAAAGCGCCGCCGCTTCGCGCAAAAAAAAGATTCGTTTGCGCAACGAATCCATCAGCGTCAGTTGCAGGTCGCGCCGCATAATTTTAACCGGAACGCCGGGGAAGCCCGCGCCGGTTCCCACGTCTGCGACGCGCGCGTTTTGCTTTATCCAGGGCAGCACCGTCAGGCTGTCGATAAAATGCTTTACCGCGAAGCCCTCGCCGTCGGTAATCGCCGTAAGGTTCATGTACTCGTTGACGGAAAGCACGCGCCGCTGAAACGCCGTTAATTTTTCCGACTGTTCTTCCGTAAGCGAGGCATACCCGTTTCGCGTCAACCAACGATTGATTAAATCCAGACGCGGCGGCGTCATTCCTGGTCGATTCCGTAAATTTTCCACTGCCCGTAACGGTCGGGCTCGCGAATCATGTGCAAATGCAGCAGCCGCTTGGTGTTATGTTCCCGGTCAACCAACAGTACGGAACTGGTGAGGCAGTTTTTCGGGTTGGCGTTGTACGGCGCCTGCACCCACGAGTTGCACAGCCGGTTTGCCCGCGCCAACGTGTCGCGCAGCGCTTCAAGGTCGATAGCCCCCACGTAATGCTTGCTGACGAAGGCAAGCGCTTCCTCCGGGTTTGCCGTGACCGTGTCGAGGAACAGCGCGGCGATGCCGTTGTCGGTGAGGATATGGAAAAAAGGTTTCCCTTTTGTAAACAAAATAGCGTCCGGATCGGACGATTCGCAGCCCGCCTGCCATTTTACCTCGCAGCCGGGAAGCGCTTTCCTGATTGGAATGGTTGGGTATTGCAAGGTATATTCCTCCTGTTTCCGCCCACGGGAAGCAAACCGCGCTTGCCGTGCCGGCCGGTCTCGTACTATACGCGCCCTGATGCAAAGCGCGGCATTACCGGCCATACCGGGTCGCCCCGGGTATGTAGGACAAGTAAAACAAAGCGGCACAGAAAGAAATTCTTTATATCAATTTATGCCGTTGGTTGCCCGGTGTGATACAGCGAATCAACTTAATTCTTGTCAAGGATTCTTCGCTTCGCTCAGAATGACACGGACGGTGTGTTTTTAAGTTGATTCGCTATAACAAGATTATAGCAGATTTTTATATTTTAAAAATACAAGCAATACTTGTATATCCGCGGGGGAAACGCCGGTGATGCGGGAAGCCTGGCCCAGGTTTTCCGGCCGCAGCGCCGCGAGCTTTTGCCGCGCTTCCAACCGCAGCCCGGCAATTTCCCCATAGGGTAAATCCGCCGGCAATTTCCTGCCTTCCGACTTCCGGAACGCCGCCGCCTGCGCCGTTTGAATCTTAATATAGCCCTCGTATTTTATGTGGATGTTCACCTGCTCGCGCACCGCGTCCCACACATACGCCGCACAGCCGGCGGGCCGGCTTGGCCGCGACGGGTCGGCGGCGGAAAGCCCGTCATACGAAAGCTCCGGGCGCTTGATTAAGTCCGCCAGTTTTACGCCGGAACCCACCGGGTTGCCGCCGGCGGATTTTATAATTTCGTTGACCGCTTCCGGGGCAACCGTAGCTTTGGCGACCCGCGCCACTTCCGCTTCTATCCATTCCTTTTTGCGCAAAAAGCGCCCGTACCGTTCCCCGGGTATCAGCCCCGCCCCGTAGCCTTTTTCCGTAAGCCTAAGGTCGGCGTTGTCCTGCCTTAGCAGCAAGCGGTACTCCGCCCGGGAAGTCATCATGCGGTAGGGTTCCCGGCTGCCCTTCGTCACCAAGTCGTCAATCAGCACACCGATATAGCTTTCCGCCCGGTCGAGGATCAGCGGTTCCTTCCCGCGCAGGGAAAGCGCGGCGTTTATCCCCGCCATCAGCCCCTGCGCGGCGGCTTCCTCGTAGCCGGAGCTTCCGTTTACCTGCCCCGCGAAAAAAAGCCCGCGTACATTCTTCGCCTCTAAGTTTAATTTTAAACCAGTGGCGTCGATGCAGTCGTATTCTATGGCGTAGGCGTTGCGCATAAACTCGCAGCGCTCAAGCCCGGGAACCGTGCGGTACGCGGCAATCTGCGCGTCCTCGGGCAAAGACGAGGACATGCCCTGCACATACATTTCCTCCGTGTTTTCCCCTTCCGGCTCGATGAACACGGGATGACGCTCCTTGTCCGCGAAGCGCATGACCTTGTCCTCTATGGAGGGGCAGTAGCGGGTGCCCGTGCCTTCGATTACCCCGCTGTACATGGGCGAGCGGTGAATCTGCCCGCGAATGATTTCGTGGGTCTTCGGGTTCGTATAGGTCAAATAGCAGGGGATTTGCGGGCGGGCTATGGCCGCCGGGTCTGTCTCAAAGGAAAAGGGAACCAACTTTCCGTCCCCCGGCTGTATTTCCATCTTTTCAAAGTCAAGGCTGCGCCGGTGCACCCGGGCGGGGGTTCCGGTTTTGAAGCGCATGAGATCAAACCCCAGCTTCCGCAGGCAGGCGCTTAGCCCGCGCGCCGCCCGCAGCCCGTTGGGCCCGGTATGCGTCACCGTCTCGCCGTACAAACAGCGGCTTTCCAAATAGGTGCCCGCGCAGACGATGACCGCGCCGCAGGGGTACACCGCGCCGGATTCCGACTTTACGCCGGTGACGCTACCGCCCGCTGTGAGGATTTCAATTATTTCATTTTGCCGCAGGTAAATATTCGGCTCGCTTTCCAACGTCTTTTTCATTTCCGCCATATATTTTTGCTTGTCCGCCTGCGCCCGCAGGGAATATACCGCCGGGCCCTTCGCCGCGTTAAGCATACGGCTTTGCAGAAAGCTCGCGTCTATGGTTTTCCCCATTTGCCCGCCCAACGCGTCAATTTCCCGCACCAGATGCCCTTTCGCGCTGCCGCCTATGCACGGGTTGCAGGGCATCATGGCGATACTGTCGAGGCTGACCACGAAAACAAGCGCCTTGAAACCAAGGCGCGCAACGGAAAGCGCCGCTTCACAACCGGCGTGACCCCCGCCGATTACGGCAACGGTAGATGCGTCCGACATAAAATCAGTCCTTTATTTCCCCACGCAAAATTCCGAAAAAATCCGGTCGAGGATATCTTCCCCCACGTTTTGCCCCAGTATTTCCCCCAGGGAATGATACGCCTCGGTCAAATGCACGGAAACCAAATCCTCCGTAAAGCCGGAACCGATGGCGGCGCTGGCTTCGGTTAGAGAATCCAACGCGCTATTTAACAATATAAAGTGCCGCTCCCGGGTGAGCATATCCGCTTCGGCGGCGTTCGCGCCCAGACCGGAGAGGAAAATTTCCTCGATTTTTTCGTATAACGCGTTAAGCCCTTCGCCCGTGCGGGCGGAAACGGGAACCGGTTCCTCCCCCGTTTCAAAAAAGCCGCTGTTTGCAGGGTCCGTCGCGCTTCCCATCCGCGCCCATTCCCCCGCCCGGGGCAAGTCGCGTTTATTCAACAGCGGAATCACTTTTTTCCCCCGCAAAACGACCGCGATATCATAATCTTCCTTTTGCGGCGGCTGGGAACCGTCCAACACCCACAGCACCAGGTCCGCGCCGTTTACATATTCCCGGGACTTGTCCACGCCGCGGCTTTCGAGGATATCGCTTGTTTCCCGCATACCGGCGGTATCCGCGAGCAGCAGCGGAACCCCGCGCACGCTGACCGGCTCGGTGAGTACGTCCCGGGTGGTGCCGGGTATTTCGGTGACGATGGCGCGGTCCTCTTTTAAAATCGCGTTCAGCAGCGACGACTTCCCCACGTTGGGCCGCCCGGTAATGACGGCGCGGACGCCTTCGGTGATTATTTTGCCCGCCTTATAGGTGTCCGCCAGTTTCCTCATTTCCGGAAGCAGTATGCCGCATTCGGATTGTATGGCGGAAAGGTTCAGCGCTTCCGACTCATGCTCCGGGTAGTCGATGGAAAGCGCGATACTGGCGAGCCATTTTAAAATCCTGTCGCGGAAAGCCCCCACCGCGCGGGAAATGCCCCCGCCCAACTGCCTGAGCCCCGCGCTTCGCGCCGCTTCCGACTTGGCGTGTATCAGCTCCGCCACCGCTTCCGCCTGGGAAAGGTCCATACGCCCGTTTAAAAACGCCCGTTGGGTAAATTCCCCCGGCAGCGCCTGACGCGCCCCGTTATTAAGCGCGGCGTTAAGCACGCCGTGGGTCGCCTGAAAGCCGCCGTGGGTAAAAATCTCCGCGGAATCCTCTTTCGTGTACGAGCGGGGGGCGCGGTATACGGCGCACATCACTTCGTCCACGGTTTTCCCGCCGTCCGTGATACGGCCGTGGTACATTTTGCGCGAAACAAAGCCGCCCGAAGGGCGGCCCGTAAATATTTTTTCTAAAACCTTTTCGCAATTTTCCCCCGAAAGCCGGACGACGCCCAACGCCCCGACGCCGGGAGGCGTCGCGATGGCGGCGATGATATCGCCGTTCATTTCGGGGCGATGACCACGTTACGGTAAGGCTCGGTACCTTCGCTGAAAGTTTTCACAAACCGGTCGTGCTGCAGCACCGTGTGGATGATATGCCGCTCGTACCGGCTCATAGGCTCGAGCACCACGTTCTTTTTGGTCGCCTTGACCTTTTTGGCGAGACTTATCGCCAAAGACTCCAAGGTTTCGCGGCGGCGCTTGCGGTAGTTTTCCGTATCAAGCACCACGCTTATTTCGGGAACGCCGCAGCGGTTGACCACAAGGTTCGTCAGGTACTGCAGGGAATCCAGCGTCTGCCCGCGTTTCCCGATAAGTACGCCCATGTTGCTGCCCGACATATTGATATACAGGTGCTTGTCTTTCGCGTTTACCTCGACCTGCACGGAAATGCCTATCGCCAACGCGACCTCCCGCAGGAAACGCACCGCGACCTCCTGGGGGTCAAATTTTCGGGTGACCAACACCTTTGCCGGCTTGCTCCCAAAGCCGAACACGCCTTTGGAACCGGCTTCGATAACCGTAATCTCCACGTCTTCTTTGGACGCGCCCAGTACCTTAAGCGCCTCCGCCACCGCGTCGTCCACGGTCTTTGCGGTTCTTTCTATGCTATCCATATGTTTTCTCCTATTTTCGTATTACGGCAACCGCTGTTAACGGATGAAACGGTCGCTGCAGGTTGCTTTACGCTTCCTTCTTTTTAAACATGGGGAAGCCCGCGCGGTGGTTGAGCACCGCCTGCTGCGCCACCTGATACACCGAACTGGTGATCCAGTAAAGGCCCACGCCCGCCGGCATTCCCACCGTCATAAACACCATCATAACGGGGAAACCGTACATCATGATTTTTTGCTGCGTCTGCATTTGCGGGTTGGTGGAAGTAGATACCTTTGAGCCTATCCACGAAGTCGCGAACGAAGTCAGCGCGACCAGAATGGGGATGATCAGCCCCGGGAACGTCCAACCGCAGGGCTCGAGCAGCGGAAGCCCGAAGAATATTTCTATCGCCTGCTTTCGCTCCAGTATGGGCATGATTTTTTCATAATGCTCCGGCAAGGTATCCAGTGCCGGGAAGGTATAGGTGCTGTTGGAGCCCGGGTATTCAGCCGGCCTGACGTGCAGCAGCCTGTCCCAGTCGGCGGCGTTGAACTTGTTCAGCACGCGGGAAACGTCTTGAACCCTGCCCATGCTGAGGGTGCTTTCGTTAATCATCTTGTTCGGTATGTGCGGAATGGCGAGGGGCGTTACATAATACTGATAATCGGGCACTTCCATGATGGCGGTGGAAAGCTCCTCATAAACGGCGTTGAGTTTGGGAATGTACATGAAGGACTGGTTCATAATATAGCTCATCCCGAAGAACAGCGGCATGGTGATAAGCAGCGGCAGGCAACCGCCCAACGGGTTGACTTTATTCTTGGCATAGAGCGCCTGTTGCTCGGCGTTCATTTTTTGCATGATTTCAGGGTCTTTGGAATTGCCGTACTTCGCCTTGATCTTTTCCAGTTCCGGCGCGAGCTTCTGCATCTTGATCATGGATTTTTGCTGTTTGATACCCATGGGGAGCATCAGGCAGCGCACGATGATGGTCAGTAAAATGATGGAAAAACCGAGGGAGTTATAAATCGACCAACCGTGAACGATGTTGAAGATAAAGTCGATGATGTACCCGAAAACCTGCGCGATAGGGCCGATAATAACGCCGGGTTTGTCCGCGACCATGTTGTTGAGAAGCGCAAGCCCGTTCCCGAGAATACTGTTGTGCAAATCAATTGCTCCTTTCACGGTACCGGGTCATACCCGCCCTTGCAGAACGGTTGGCAGCGCGCCAACCGCTTAACGCCGAGCCAAACGCCCTTCACGGCGCCGTACCGTTCCACCGCCGTATACATGTACTCCGAACAGCTCGGGTAAAAACGGCAGCACCGCCCGAGCAGCGGGGAAATCTTCCGTTTATATATACGCAGCAGCCTGAGTATCAGTTTTTTCATAATAATAGACCGTTTTTCTTCAAAAGATACCGCAGCGAACGCCCAATCCCGTCAAACAGCGACTTTTCCGCAACCGACGCGCCCGCGGCGGCGCGGGCGACGACCACCATGTCGTAACCGGTTTGAAGGTTCCCCTCCGCAAGCCGGTAATTTTCCTTTATCAGGCGCTTGATACGGTTGCGCTCGACCGCCTTGCCCACCTTGCGGCTGACGGTGACGCCGAGGCGGTTGAAACCCGTTTCGTTGGGCAAAACGTACAAAACCAAAAGCCGACTCGCCGAAGAAATACCGCGCGCGTACACCGCCCTGAACGCGGTATTTTTTTTAAGCGGTCCGGTGTGCTTCATCAAATACCCCTTCGCGCGTAAACCCGACTAAAAGTATAAAATGCCCGTCGCGGTTATACAGCGAATCATCTTTTGATGTAACCATCGTCAGCTATGCCCGGAATTTTCGCTTCGCGAAAACGCGCTACGCACGCCCTTGTTCGGCGGGTTCTTTTACGAAAACGCTATGTCCGTTCACCGCAATGCATTGAAGCTTCCGATGGTCAAAAATTAAGTTGATTCGCTATAAGTCAACGGGCGTCCAAAAGTGCAAGGAACCTGAATATTCCTTATAGCAACCTCTATTTGAGTTTATGGAGGCTGCCTTATGCCGATAACACGCGTCTGCCTTTTTTACGCCGTCTCATCAGTACCTTGCGTCCGTTAGCGGTGCTCATGCGTTTGCGGAAACCGTGTTCCTTGCTGCGCTGCCTTTTCTTTGGCTGAAAAGTCATTTTCAAAACCGTTCACCTCCCGAAGTTTTTATAAAAATTTTATGATCAGACATTTTCGTTGCGCCACATGAATACATGCGACGCCTGCGGCATTATAGTCAATAAGGTTCGGACCGTCAACAAATCCATAAAAAATAAACTACAGGGTTATTACCAAGATAGATTTTTTAACAGAAGGATAAAATTTCTTTTGCTCTTGGCATTATTCCAAGAAAAGAATATAATAGCAATATCCAGGCGGAGAGGTGTTGGAGATGCAATTACAGTCAATGACTGTCGCAGAAGCGGCTCAACGATGGGGTATTACCGAGCGCCGCGTGTTGGCTTTATGCAAGTCAGGGCGAATTGAGGGAGCGTTAAAGTTTGGTTGGAGTTGGGCTATACCGGTGGGAGCAAAAAAGCCAATCGATGCCCGTCGAAAAGACGAACCAGAGATTGACGATATACTCTCTGTTATCAATGGCGGCATAAAAATAAAAATAGAGCGGACTTGGGCCATGCCCAATAGCCGAACATTTGAAATAACGCCAATAAAAGAGCTGATATTATCCGAAATGACAGAGGGGTTATGGATAGACCCTTTTGCCAATAATAACAAACTCGCAAAAATCACAAATGACCTCAACCCACAATATGAAACGGATTACCATATGGATGCTTTGGATTTTCTCAAAATGTTCGAGGATTCGTCTGTTGATGGTATCTTATATGACCCGCCATATTCTCCTCGTCAAGTCAGCGAATGCTATAATAATGTGGGTTATAATGTGACATGGGATACAACAAAAGCATCGTTTTGGGGAAATCACAAGCGTGAAATTTCTCGCATAGTTAGGCAGGGCGGAAAAGTCATCACTTTCGGTTGGAACAGCGGTGGCATTGGGATGAAAAATGGATTTCAAATAATACGAATCCTTTTAGTTCCACACGGAGGTTGGCATAACGACACTATTTGCACCGTTGAAATTAAGCGAAAGGATATTGAGCCTATGCCGCAGATAAGCTTATTGGATTATACGGAAAATACAGCAAATGCCCAAGCATCGGCAAAAGATGATGCCTTATTGTCGCAGTTAAGCGCGTTGCCAAATGGCTTTTGGGACTTCAAAAACGCCGATACACGCGAATATACCCACGGATTACATACTTATCCGGCTGTAATGGTGTCTCCGATAAGTCGTAATATTTTAAAAATCATGCAATCAATTTCTCCTGTAAACTCTCTCTTAGACCCTTTTTCCGGTTCTGGCACCGTATTAGTCGAAGGGGTTGTAAGTGGCGTAAAATTAATATATGGGAATGATTTGAATCCACTCGCCCGATTGATAAGCAGCGTAAAAACTACGCCATTAGACCACAATCACCTTAATGAATCCTATAATCAATTAATGATGGCTATTGAATACGAAATGGAAATGCTTCGAGAAATTAGAGAATATGCAGACGAATATATTTCCGCGGAGGTTGGGTTAGATATTACGACAAAAGATAAATGGGGAAGTAACGCTGTCGAGTATCTAAATGCTTATTTATCCACTAAGGGCGTCCAATTGCAAGTACACGACTTCAAAAATATAGGGTATTGGTTTAGACCTCAAGTTATAATTGATTTGCAAATCATTAAAAATTGCATCAATGAGATACCATATGTCGCGGAAAAAAAATTTTTTTTAATAGCTTTCAGCGAGACTATTCGGATAGTTTCCAATCGTAGAAACGGCGAATTTAAGATGTTTCGTATGCCTATTGAAAAAATATATAAATTTAATCCTGATGTAAAACAAGAATTTCATGAGATTCTAAAACGAAACATTGAAAAGATGCTGACATTCAGTGAAATATGCAAGGGTAGTGAAATAAACGTATCTGTATTATCTGAGAATGCTATGGATTTAACAGGGGTCGCGGATGCAAGTATTGATTTAATGATAACATCGCCTCCATATGGCGATAGCCGTACCACTGTGGCGTATGGTGAGTTTAGCAAATTATCTTTGCAATGGATGGGCTTAGACGGGATTTCCGCTGATGCTATAAGTGCTATGGACAGAAGTTTGATGGGTGGGGAAAAATATAGAAACGGTTTTGAGTTTACGCTTGAAAGCGATACATTGCGGAGTTCACTTGATAAAATAAAAGAGGCTGACATAGAGCGAGCCGGAGATGTGTTCAGTTTTTATACGGACTTAGAAAAAGCAATCGCCGCTATTTCAAAAAAAATGAAGCAAGGTGGCTATCAATTTTGGGTTGTTGGCAACAGAACTGTTAAACTTGAAAACTTACAAACGGATAAAATATTAATCGAGTTAAGCCGAAAGCACGGACTGATACACGTTTATAGTATCAACCGCAATATTCCCAACAAAGTGATGCCATCATCAAACTCTCCATCAAACGTAGCTGGCGAAAAGGTAACAACCATGATTAACGAATATATTGTTATTTTCCGAAAAAAATAAGCTACTTCTATCAAAGCCAACGCCCCATAGCGCACCTCCGTTATTAGACTATTTGTGTTCGAGTTCTGAACAGTAAAACTTGGTCACATTCTCGAATTCTAAACCCTGTGCCGTGGTCGTGAATTCTACCGTCAGGGTACTGACCAATCCTTATATCTATTTTGATTACACCCTTTTCTAAAAGTTCCGCAAATTCGTCATAACTAAATCCTGAAACTGCATACGCTTTAACAAAATGAAACGCTTCGGTCCTGCCTCTTCCTTTTGAGTCAGCATAAGCATAGACAAATATGCCGCGATATTTACGGTTAAAGCACCTCTGTAAAGTTTCTCGCCTGTAATATATGTTTTCAAGACCCTCCTGCGACTCGAAATAAATCCCATCTTTTTCGCAGGATATTTTGAGTTGATTTGTGCCACGCACAGACGTAAACCTATCCGCAGATAGGGTAGCGTGAAGAACTTTTGAATCGTTTCCATAGACTTCGGTGCTTCTGTACCCATATTTTTGCAGTAGCACTCCGTTGGCGCGCGGCGGTTCTGGCGTTTTGGTGAATATTGTAAGCATACTGGTGGCATTGGTACGCATTGACTTCAACTCATATTCTCCGAAGTCGGGTTTATCAGCATTATTTTCAACGATACCAAGCAAATCCTCAAGTGTTTTACCAATGCCAGTCGGACCCGCACGGTGTGTGGGAATCCAACCCATATTTTTGATTTTGCGAAACTCATCGACAAAATCGTCTAAAGTTCTTATCATTTCTTCAACCCCCATTTTGATTTATAAGCCCTCAAAAAGCTCGGATAAAGTTACTCCAAGCCCTTCTGATATTTTTTGAATGTTTTGTATTGCGACATTTCTTTTTCCCGCTTCAACAGAAGCAAAATATGTCCTGTCCATACCTATATGCAATGCAAACTTTTCTTGGCTCTTTCCTGTCTTTTTTCGTAAATGTTGAATTCTCTCACCAAGCTGTTTTGTTATCAATCAAAAACACCAACCCTCTACAATGTATCTTATAGTATGCGGCATATAGAGCAACGGATTATGAGTAACATTGTTGTAAATATCACTTTTGGCGGGTACATCCGCCACGGTAATATTAAATCCTTTTCATCGGACTTTATTAATGTTAATTTCTATTACAAAGATATTGGTGGTTTTATCGGCACGATTAGTGAAGGAAGAATAGATTCCCGATATTAGAGGGCTTACTCGCTACTCTCCCTTTAATACTTGCGCGAGCGCACAAATGCTTATTGAAAGGGGTTGATGAAAAATGATTATAAGCGCAAGCAGGCGGACCGACATCCCCTCATACTACGCCGACTGGTTCTTTAACCGAACCAAAGAAGGGTTCGTTTTGGCGCGCAATCCCGTGAATTTCCGACAGATAAGCCGGATAAGCCTTGCGCCTGAAGCGGTGGACGGCATAGTGTTTTGGACAAAAAATCCGTCGCCAATGCTCGGACGGCTTGGGGAAATCGAGGAGTATAGGTATTATTTCCAGTTCACGCTCACGCCTTACGGCAAAGACATAGAGCCGGATATACCGGGCAAGCCGGATATTATTATTCCCGCGTTTAAGCGGCTTTCAAAAACCATCGGCGCGGACAGGGTTATCTGGCGATACGACCCCATCCTGATCAGTGAAAAATATTCCGCAGCCTACCATGTCAGGGCTTTCAAAAAATTGGCGGAGGAACTGCACGGGCACACCCGTAAGGTGACCGTCAGCTTTATTGACGTTAATTATCGCGGTTTGAAAAGTAATACGAAAGAACTGGCATTACAGGAATTTCCGCCTACCATCCAAATAGAACTGGCTTCACGGCTTTCGGAAATCGCTCGCAGCTATGGCTTGGCAATCGACACTTGCGCCGAGAAAATCGACCTGCGCCCATACGGAATTGAACACGCGCGCTGTATTGACGATAAATTGCTCGGGAAGCTGTTCGGACGCAACCTGAATGTGGGCAAAGATAAAAACCAACGCCTTGAATGCGGCTGTGTAAGCAGCGTCGATATAGGAATGTACAATACCTGTTTAAACGGCTGCCGCTACTGCTACGCGAACTACAATAAAGCAGCCGTCGGCGGCAATTTTGCCAGACACAACCCGGTGTCTCCGCTCATTTCCGGCGAAGTGGGCGAAGGCGACAGCATTATTGTGCGTGAATGTACAACGCGGCCCCGCGCGCGTCTCTCATCGCGAAAGAACTAATTCTGTTCACTAAACTCCGTCAGCGCGAAAACCGCGCGCTTCCTCCGTAATCGTTCACAGAATTGTTCCTTCGCTTGGGGCGCGTACAAGGGAAGGGGCAGGCTTCAAGGTTATAATCAGTATACGGTCTGTAAATACTTCACCGCTTAGTATTACAGTTGTCAATTCACG
>JAISWA010000097.1 GCA_031271275.1 Clostridiales bacterium
GCCGCAACCGTGCCGGTCTTCGTCGAGGGGCAGGGTCGCCCCGCTTGACCACGCGTATTCTATAACCACCGGGAACGCCGAAACGCTTGGAAGCGGCGGGTTTGGCGCGGTATGCGCGGAACGCGGGCGCGGTTTAACGGGTATGGGCGCTTCCGCCGGTTTTGACGGGCGGCGGGCATGGCGCGAGCCGGGTGCCGCGCATGGGGAATCCGAAGGGTTTTGCCCGGCGCTCGGCGGCAAATGGTTAAGCGCCGTATGCAATTTGCTTTTTAGCAGTACCTGCATGGCGTTAATCGTATCAAGCAGCGACGACGCGCTTTCGTTTACCTCAAGGAATTTTTGCAGGTTATGGTTGTCATAATTCTTCTTGATATAGTCAATGGCGTATTTTATTTTTTCCCCTTCCGCGTTTATCAATTGGCTAAGCGCCGTTTCTTCCATAGCGATAGACGTTATAATGGCGTTGAGCGCTTGTTCCCGCGTAAGGCTTATTTTCCCGTTCGGCAATTCAGGCGCAGACATATTCCTCACTCCCATAAGCAGATTATTCAGGAAAAAATCTTTTGTGTATGATTTGTCCCTGACGCAGGCAAAAAGAAAGGCCGCCTCCCGGCAGCCTCGCGTAACCTTTCGCGAAAGCGTTATTCCACATCCGATTCCCTGTAGAGATGCTTCGCGGGGTAATGCGTGTCCATATACAATGGGAAGCCGAGCGCCGCGGCGCGTATGCAAAACCAACGGTCCTCGCCCCAGAACGAAACATTCCTGACGGGAAGGAAGCTCAGCCCGGCTTTAAGCGCGGGGACCGAAAG
This sequence comes from Clostridiales bacterium, assembly GCA_031271275.1. Lineage (GTDB taxonomy): Bacteria > Bacillota > Clostridia > Lachnospirales > WQUN01 > JAISWA01. The sequence goes on from JAISWA010000097.1 coordinate 813, forward strand.
CAGCGTACACGCCCCGAGCCCGCCCACTTCGTAAACGCCCGGCACGCTCAGCCGCTCGAAGAAGTCTATCATGAGCTGCCTGCGGACGTCCGGTTCGTTAGCCGGGTGCGCCATTTCATACATGTCGTACATCCACGCGTTGGGCATAGGAAGGGTGTCCGGCTGCCAGCGCGTCCAGAATATTTCGGAAACAATCGCTTTATTTTGCGCCATAAGATGGTTGATAAGGTTCGGGTTCACCAGTAAATCGGAGTCGATTAGAAACAAATAATCGAACCCTTCCTCTATCGCGTGGGCAATGATGGCGTTTTTCAAATCCGCCACCCGCATCACAAGGGAATTGTTCCAGAAATGCGTCGTTTCATTGGTGTAATAGTCCGTTTCCCTCGGCGGCGGGTCCAGAATCACCGTCTTCCCGCTCAGTTCCGCCCCGCGCAGCATTTCCGACGAAGCGGAAATTTGGTTGTCGTCCGCCAGCATAAACACCGTCTCGTAAGCGGAAAGCTCCAGATTTTTCAATGACTGCAGGAACTTTTCCAAAATCCTCGGCGTCTGGCAGACGCACGAACCGATAAGCAAACGGGTTTTCCCCACGCGTAACACCCCTGTATTAAACTTAAACCGCTATATTGTATTCAGGGCTGCGGCAAAGTGATTCTCCGCTGCTTAAAAGATAAAAAACCCCCTGTAATTAAAAAAAATCCCCCCTTATCACGCGGGCAAAAAAGAAATATAATTGTAACATGATATCATTCTGCAGAAGGAGGATGAGCCTATGGGCGAAACCATTGTATCTATGCAATCCATCAACAAGAGCTTCCCGGGCGTCAAGGCGTTGGACAATGTGCGCTTTGAGTTGGAATCCGGCGAGGTAATGGCGTTGCTCGGGGAAAACGGCGCGGGGAAATCTACGTTGGTGAAAATTTTAAGCGGCGTCTACGCCCGCGACTCCGGCACGATGGAGATTTTCGGGAAGCCTTACGGCGACCTCTCCCCCAAGCAGGCGCAGGCGGCGGGCATAGCGATTATCCATCAAGAGCTTAACATGTGCCGCCATTTGACCGTGGCGGAAAACATGTTCCTCGGGCGGGAAAAAACCCAATACGGCGTGCTTTCCAACGCGGTAATGGAACAGGAAGCCCAAAAAATACTAAGCGAGCTCAAAATAGAAATAGACCCCGCGCAGGTGGTGGGCGATTTAACCATTTCAAAACAGCAGATGGTGGAAATCGCCAAAGCCCTTTCCGTCAACGCCCGCATTCTGGTCATGGACGAGCCGACGTCTTCCCTTACCTCCAAAGAAATAGACGATTTGTTCCGCATCATCCGCGCCTTGAAGGAAAGCGGCTGCGGTATCATCTACATATCCCACCGGCTTGAGGAGCTTCAGTACATAGCGGACCGCGTGACCATCATGCGAGACGGGCAGTACGTCGCCTCCATGCGTTTTAAAGACACCAATGTCAACGAAATTATCACCCATATGGTGGGGCGGGAAATTAAAGAAAAATTCCCCCGCCTGCCGGGCAAACGGGGCAAGGAAGTCCTGACCGTTAAAAACTTAAACGCCGGGCGTATGGTCAGAAACGTAAACCTCACGCTGTACGAGGGCGAAGTGGTGGGGCTCGCCGGGTTGGTGGGCGCGGGCCGCACGGAAACCACCCGCGCCATTTTCGGCATTGACCCCAAAGAAAGCGGCGAAATCTGGTTGGACGGCAGGCAGATTAAAATCACCTGCCCCAGAGACGCCATAAAAGCGGGCGTGGTGCTCGCGCCGGAGGACAGGAAAAAGGACGGGCTGTGCACCAAGCTGAGCATCCGCCACAATCTGGCGCTGCCCAATCTGGATTTAATCTGCGGAAGCGCCGGGGTGGTCAACCGGAAAAAGGAAGACGCGCTGTGCGAAAAAGCCATGAGCAGCCTTTCCGTTAAAGCCTCCGGCGTGGAAACCGACGCGGGCAACCTCTCCGGCGGTAACCAACAGAAGATTGTCGTGGGCAAGTGGCTTGCCCGCAACTCGCGGGTGGTTATTTTCGACGAGCCCACCCGGGGCATCGACGTTGCCGCGAAAGTGGAGATTTACAATATCATCAACACGCTGAAAAGCCAGGGCATAGCCGTAATGATTGTTTCGTCCGAAATGCCCGAGGTGCTCGGCATATCCGACCGCATCGTCGTCATGTGCGACGGGCGCGTCACCGGCGAGGTTATGGCGGACGAAACTTCCCAGAGCGAAATACTTACCTACGCCACACGCTTTGACAGTAAGGCGGGGTAAGATTCAAGCCGCCACCCGGCGAATAAAGGAGGTAACGACTATTAAAATCAGAGGAATGGGGCCCGCGCTTACCGCGTTCGCGGGGTTGGTTATCATTTACGCGGCGTTCGGGGCGATCAACCCTGTGGTGTTTTCCCCGGACAACATTATGAACCTGCTGCGTTCCATGTCCAAGTACCTGTTGATTGGCGTGGGGCAGAGCTACGTGCTTATTACGGGCAATATCGACCTTTCCATCGGTTCGGTGGTGGGCATGAGCGCCATGCTTTCCGCTACGCTCATGACCAAAGGCGTGCCCATCCCGTTGGCGATTTTGATTTCCATGGCGTGCTGCCTTGTGGTGGGCGTAGCCAACGGCTTTCTGGTCGGGAAGTTTAAGCTGCCGCCCTTTATCGCCACGCTTGGCACCATGTTTTTAGCGCGGGGCGCGGCCTATATGATCAACGGCAACCGCAATACCGACGCCATCGCATCCGGCATCGGCAAGGAATCCGCCGAGGCGCTGCAGAACGTTTTCTATTACGGGAAAACGTTCGGTATCTATAACACCTTCTGGATTGCGCTGATTATTTTCGGCATATTCTTCTTCCTGCTTTCCAAAACCCGCACCGGGCGGCATATCTACGCCATCGGGTCGAATATTGACGCGGCAAAGCTTTCCGGCGTGGATGTTCAGCTTACTAC
>JAISWA010000103.1 GCA_031271275.1 Clostridiales bacterium
GTCGCGATGTAGGGAATCATTTTATACACGTTGCCGGGGATGGAAAGGTTCTGCAAAAAACCGATGCCCGAATAGGACGAGGAAACGGCTTTCATCAGCCCGAAGAAAAACGCCGCCATTAAAATGCGCCAGGGCTTCCATTGCCCGAAAATCAGCACCGAAAGCGCGAGGAACCCGTAACCGGACACCGTGGCGTTAAAGGTGGTGGACGTGGGAATCACAAACACCAAACCGCCGAGCCCCGCAAGCCCGCCGGAAATCATAACCCCGGCGTAGCGCATTTTATATACGCTTATCCCGACGGAATCCGCCGCCTGCGGGTGTTCGCCGCAGGAACGCAGCCGGAGCCCGAAGCGCGTTTTATACATAATCAGCCACGCGCAAACCAAAATAAAAAAGCCAAGGTAGGTCGTGATATACGTATTTTGGAACAGCAGCGGCCCGAGGAACGGTATATCGCCGAGCACAGGCACGCGCTCCATCCGGAACTGGTTGACAAAGGGTATCTGCTGCACCGTGCGCACGATTCGCGCCACATAAATGGCAATCGCGGGCGCGAGCATGTTGATGGCGGTTCCGCTGATAACCTGGTTGGACTTCATGTTTATCGCCGCATAGGCGTGGGCGAGGGAAACCAACACCCCCGTCGCTATTGAAACGAGCGCCGCCGCAAGCAGCAATAACTGCCCGTTAAAACCCGGAACGGACGCCTGCATCATGTTGATGAAAAAAATACCGGCGAACGCCCCGAAAATCATTATGCCTTCCAACGCGATGTTGACGACCCCGCCCCGTTCCGAGAACATGCCGCCCAACGCGACAACGAGCAGCGGGATGGAAAAAAACATCGTCTGCTGTATCAGGAAATATAATACGTTCATTCTGCACCCCCCGCATTCGTCCCAAGCCGCGCCTTCTTTTTCCACGGTCTTATTTTGCCGGTAAGCAGCCCCTTCATCAACAGCGCCAACGCGCTGAAATAAATGATAATCGCCACAATGATTTCGATTACCTGCGGGGCGAAATTATACAGCTGCATGTTAAACCCGCCCACCTCCAGGTACGCCACAAACAGCCCGGAAAAAATAATCCCCACGGGGTTGTTGAGCGCAAGCAGCGCCACGGGTATCCCGTTAAAGCCCTCGGCGGCAATCACGTCCACCACGTCAATCCCCTTGCCGGAACCGGCGAGGTACAGCAGCGCGCCGCCCACCCCGGCAAGCGCGCCGGAAATCATCATGGAAAAAACAATCCCCCGCCGCTCGTTTATCCCCGCGTACAGCGCCGCGTCGCGGTTGTACCCGCATGCCTTCAGCTCGAAGCCGAATACGGTTTTCTCAAGCAGGATAAAAATAATTATCGCCGCCGCTATGGCTACCAATATTCCGGCATTGGCGCTTGACGCGCTGTTCCCGCTGCGGAAAATCAAATCAAAACCGAGCTTCGGCAGGTTGGCGCCGCTCGCGACGCGCTGCGTCTGGTTCTTCAGCGTGTCGTGCACCGTGAGGGTTATGAGGTAATTGATAAGGTACATACCGATATAGTTCATCATAATGCAGGAAATTACTTCGTTGATGTTCCGGTACGCTTTCAGCAGCCCGGGCAGCGCGCCCACAACCGCGCCCGCAAGCGCGGCGGCGGCGAGGGCGGTTATCCAATGCAACGGCCCGGGAAGGAAGTCGCATTTAACGCCCACCAAAATCGCGGCATAGGCGCCGGCGGTAAACTGCCCCGACGCGCCTATGTTGAACAGTCCCGTTTTCCCGGCGAACCCCACGGCAAGCCCGGTCATGATAATGGGCGTGGCGTAATACAACACGTTGCCCATGCTTTTCATGTCGGATATGCCGCTGGTCAAAATCGCGATAAAGCCGTCCACCCCCTGCGCAGGGTTGCTGATCATCAGCACCGCAAAGCCGGTGAGCAGCCCGATTACAATCGCGAGCAGCGACGAAGTAGCGCTTGCCTCGCTGATTCCCCGCCAAGCGTCTTTTAAGTTTCTCACGCGCCCTCACCCGCTTCCTTCGCCGGGTTTGAGCCGGCCATGTAAAGCCCCAGTTCCTGATAGGTAACCACCGCCGGGTCCACTTCCGCGACGATACGCCCTTCGAATATGACCAGTATACGGTCGCTCACGTTTAAAACCTCGTCCAACTCCAACGAGACAAGCAGCACCGCCTTGCCCTCGCCCCGCGCTTTTATAAGCTGCGCGTGAATATATTCAATCGCGCCCACGTCAAGCCCGCGCGTGGGCTGAACGGCTACCAGCAGCTTCGGCTCCCGCTCCAGTTCCCGCGCCACAATCGTCTTCTGTTGATTCCCTCCGGACATGCTGCGGGTGATGGTGCGCGTCCCCTGTCCGCTGCGGATATCGTATTTATGAATCAATTTTTCCGCGTATTCCGTGACCGCGCCTTTCTTTATAAACCCGTTCCGTTGGAAACGCGGCTCGAAATAATCCTGCAAAACCAAATTGGAAGCCAAATCATAATCCAACACCAACCCGTGGCGAAGCCTGTCCTCCGGTATGTGCGCCATTCCGGCAAGCCCCCGGTGCCTGATACCCTGCCTGGAAAAATCGTCGCCGTCCAACACCATCACGCCGGACTCCGCCCCCGCCAACCCGGTAATCGCGTGTATCAGCTCGCTCTGGCCGTTCCCCTCGATACCGGCGACGCAGACGATTTCCCCTTCCCGCACCGCAAAGCTTATATTGTTTACCACCGACTTTCCGGTGGCGTGGTTTTTTACCGTCAAATTTTTTACGTCAAAAATAACCTTGCCTTTTTCTACGGGGGGCTTTTCCACCTGCAGGCTGACCTTCCTGCCCACCATCATTTCCGAAAGCGTCTCCGGCGTGGCATCCGCCACTTCCACCGTGCCGATGCATTTCCCCTTCCGCAGCACCGTACAGCGGTCCGCCACAGCCTTAATCTCATTTAATTTGTGGGTTATAAATAAAATAGACTTCCCTTCCGCTACCAACCCCCGCATGATTTTCATCAATTCGGTAATCTCCTGCGGGGTAAGCACGGCGGTGGGCTCGTCAAAAATCAATACCTCGTTTTCCCGGTAAAGCATTTTCAAAATTTCCACCCGCTGCTGCATCCCCACGGTGATGTCCGATATGCGCGCGTCAGGGTCAATGGTCAGTTTGTACTTCGCGGAAATTTCCGTCACTTTTTTGCGCGCCCGCTTCATTTCAAGCAGCCCGTTTTGCGCGTCCTCCACGCCGAGGATGATATTTTCCAACACCGTAAAATTATGCACGAGCATAAAATGCTGATGCACCATCCCGATGCCGAGGCGGGTGGCGTCGTTGGGCCCGTTGATGCGAACCGGCTTCCCCCGCATAAAAATGGAGCCCGCTTCCGGTTGGTACATCCCGAACAGCACGCTCATCAGCGTGGACTTACCCGCGCCGTTCTCGCCGAGCAGCGCGTGTATTTCGCCTTTCCTAAGCTGTAAATTAATATTGTCGTTGGCGGTAATGCCCGGGAATACCTTTGTGATTCCGCGCATTTCCACAAGCGCATCCATAACCGCACCACCCCGTTATATAAAATAAGAACCGCCTGCGCCGTCCGGTTTACATGGGCGGCGCATTGCGGTTCCGTTAATTTTATTTTGCAATTAAATCTCTGTTACGGTTACGGCGGAAAGCCCCATATCCACCGAGCCGGGGGAACCGTTTTCGGAACCGGCATCGTTCACGATGGTAATTGAGTTGGAAGCGAGCTTCGCGTAAATCGCGTCGTAGTCCGCCTGCGAGAAGGTATTGAACTTGGACGTGCTCATCGGAAGCCCTACGCCGTCGTTTTCGGCGGTGAACACCAGATGCTGCCCGCCGGGGAATTCTCCGTCATAAAAAGCTTTTACGCAGTCGTAAACGGAAGCCTGAAGGCCCTTCATCGCCGAGGTGATGACCGTATCGGACTCGCCGCTCTGGTCAACGTCCACGCCGATCACTTTCGCGCCGGAAGCTTCCGCCGCTGCCATGACCGAGAACCCTACCGCGCCGCCGCAGGCGAAGATAACTTCCACGCCGTCGTTG
>JAISWA010000109.1 GCA_031271275.1 Clostridiales bacterium
ATCCGATAACTTCTCAAGCTCCGAAAGCAGGGTATTAAATTTTTCGTGCCCGGATTTTACAAAAATGCGAGAGAGTTCGGGGACCGCTTTGCTCAGTTGCGCGGTATTTGAACACATAAGCAGATAAACAAGCATATCCGCCGCTTCGCAAACCTGCCCGCCGTCCATGTACTGCGCTAAAAGCGTCATGATGTCCGGCAGGATATTGTCGTTGGCGTACACGCCCATAACGCGCTTGCGTATGTGTATGGATTTAAGCAAAAGCGGTATGGACTGTTCGCTGACGCCCAGTTGGCGGTGCAAATGCGCGAGGTTTTTCAAACAGCCGGCATAGCATAGGAAATCCCCGTGCAAAGTTTTTTCAAGCATTTCGCGGATATCGTTCATCAGAAGCAAAGCGTCGTCGCAAGCATCAAGAGAGGTCAACACATACGCAAGCTTCATGCCGACGGTCACATAGGCGCTGTGTCCCCGGCTTTCTTTTTTTTCTATCCATTTAAGGGTCATTTCGTATAACGGGCGGGCGTGTTGGTGCATGTTTTCGTTATCGTATAAACAGGCAAGGTAATAACAGGCGCGAAAAAAAGTATCGCCGGTATCTTCCATTTTCTTCGCGAAAGACATCGCGTCGGAAGCGTATTTTATCGCCTGGGCGTAATCTTTTTTTCCCTCATGAATAAACGCGAGACTGTGCAGGCTGTTGACAATGTCCTGATTTACGCTATTTGATAACCGTATTTCGAGCGCCTCTTTATGCAGTTTAACGGCTTCGTCGTATTGGTTCATGTCCGCCGCGGCGTTTGCCGCGTTGTAAAGCGCGTCGGCAATCTCCCGGTTTTCGGTATCGCTGATAAAATTAAGTACGGTCAATACCTGCCCGTATAAATGGCGCGCGAGAACCAATCGCCCCGTTTTGCTCATTAACACCGCCAAATTGTTCAGCCTGCAGGCAAATTCCCGCGAAATACCCAACATAAAAAAAACCCGGTTGGCGGAGTCCATATACAAACTGGAAGCCTTGTCGGTCATACCCAGTTCGTCGTAGGCGCGCGCAAGGTTAAATAAATCGTCGGCGTAAGAAATACCAAAGCCGCCGAGGGGCTCGCTGTACCGGTACTCGGCAAGCAACGCCTCGCCCGATTCCGCCGCCTCAGCCCAGTTGCCGCTGGTACTGCTTTCATATATTTGTTTGCGGAAATAAGTGATCTTGTTCAATAAAATTCCTCCGGAAAATTTTCTGCCGCAAGCCCGCGCTTCATTTCATAAAAAGTGCGGGACGATGATATTTATACCATAAAAATAAATGGGCGGGGAGAAAAAGTTGAACCTTCGGTTGCAGCGTGTTATTTTATGTAGCGCTGTTAACGGAGGCGTTTATGTTAAAACTGACGAAATATTTAAAGCCGTACCTCACCGGCGTGTTCCTTGCGCTCGCGCTGTTATTGGTACAGGCGCTGTGTGATTTGAACCTTCCCAATTACATGGCGGACATCGTTAACGTGGGCTTGCAGCAAGGCGGGTTTGAGCATTCCTCGCCGGAGGTCATCAGCCCGGAAAGTTTCAACTCGGTTTTAAGCTACATGTCCGGGGAAGAAAAGGATTTGGTGCAAAGCCGGTACATACCCGGGGGGTCGGCGCAGTCCGCCCCGCCCTATTACCCAGAGCTTGGCGAGTCGGTTTACCGGCGGCTTCCCAACCTTGGCGAAAGCACGGTTGCCGAACTGGACGCCGCCTTCGACAGCGCCGCGCAAAAAATGGGGAGAAATCAAACCGGCGTAATGCTCGCGCGGCAGTTTTATGAGGAACTGGGAATTGATATTAAAGTCATACAAACCAAATACATCCTGCGCGTCGGCGCCTTTATGCTGCTTATCACGCTGATTGGCGGAATCGCGGCGGTATTGACCGGTTTAATCGCTCCGCGCGTGTCGGCGGGGGCGGCGCGGGACTTGCGCCGCGATTTGTTTAATAAAGTGGAGCAGTTTTCCCATCAGGAGTTCGACCGGTTTTCGGCGTCGTCGTTAATCACGCGCTGCACCAACGACGTGACCCAGGTACAAATGTTGGTGGGCATGGGGCTTCGCATGATGTGCTTCGCGCCCATAATGGGTATCGGCGGCATCGTCATGGCGCTGAGGAAATCCGCTTCCATGAGTTGGACCATCGCTTTGGCGGTGGGCGTGCTGCTGTGCGTAATCATTGTCGTGGTTATCGTCGCGCTGCCGAAGTTTAAAATTATCCAGCAATTAATCGACAAGTTGAACCTCGTTTCCCGTGAGACGCTAAGCGGGCTGATGGTAATACGCGCGTTTAGCGCGCAAAAGCGCGAGCAGGCGCGTTTTGACGCGGCAAACGCCGAGCTTACCGGCACAAGCCTGTTCGTGCAGCGGGTTATGGTCACGCTCATGCCGGTTATTACCCTGATTATGAACGGGGTCACGCTGCTGATCATATGGGTCGGCGCGAACAGGATAGCGGAATCTTCTTTGCAGGTGGGCGACATGCTCGCGTTTATGCAGTACGCCATGCAAATCATTTTTTCGTTTATGATGATCGCCATGATGTTTGTGTTTGTGCCCCGGGCGGCGGTGTCAGGCGACCGTATTTCGGAAGTTCTGGACACCGGGCTCAGCATAACCGACCCGGAAGCGCCGCGGGAGTTTATTCCCTCGCTGAAAGGAACCGTGGAGTTCAGGCATGTAAGCTTCCGCTACCATAACGCGGAAGCGGACGCGCTTTCCGATATCAGTTTTACCGCGAAACCGGGGGAAATGACGGCAATCATCGGCGCGACCGGTTCCGGTAAGTCTACCGTCGCCAATTTAATCATGCGCTTTTATGACGTGACGGGGGGCGGCGTGTGGGTGGACGGCGTGGATGTGCGCGAGGTATCGCAAACCAACCTGCGGGAAAAAATCGGGTATGTGCCGCAAAAGGGGGTTTTGCTGAGCGGGACGGTTTCTTCCAATATCAAGTACGGCCGTTCGGAAGCGGACGGCGAGGAGGTGGAAAAAGCCGCGCGCGTGGCGCAGGCGTTGGATTTTATAGGTGAAAGCCCCGACGGTTTTGAAATGAAAATCGCCCAGGGCGGAACGAATGTTTCCGGCGGGCAGAAGCAGCGGCTGAGCATTGCCCGCGCGTTGCTCAAGAAACCGGAAATACTGGTGCTCGACGACAGCTTTTCCGCGTTGGATTTTAAAACCGACGCGAAATTGAGGAAGGCGCTGCGGGAACACACGCGGGAAACGACGTTGATAGTGGTGGCGCAGCGCGTGGGCACCATCATGGGCGCGGAGCAGATTATCGTGCTTGACAAAGGGAAAATCGCCGGGTTGGGAACGCATGACGAACTGTTAAAGTCCTGCCCCGCGTATTATGAGATAGCCTCGTCGCAGCTTTCGGAAATAACCGGGGGTACAATAAATGAGTGAAAATAAGTCTGCGCGTCCGCCCGGTATGGGCCACGGCGGAAGGCGGCACGGCGGCCCCATGGGTCAGATGATGCCCGGGGAAAAAGCGAAGGATTTTAAAGGCACCGCAAAAAAAATGTTGGCGTACCTCGGCGGGTATAAGACGGTAATAGCCCTTGTAATACTGCTTGCCGTCGCGTCTACGGTGTTCGCGATCGTCAGCCCGCGCATACTCGGCGGAGCCACGGACGAACTTTTCTACGGCTTGATGCGGAAAGTTTCCGGCGCAGGCGGTATTGATTTTAACCGTATCGCGCGAATACTCTTGCAATTGGCGGGGCTGTATTTATGCAGCGTATTATTCTCTTTCTTCCAGGGGTATCTGGTGACGGGCGTAAGCACAAAAATAACGCAAAAGCTGCGGGGGGATATCGACCGTAAGATTCACCGCCTGCCCTTTAACTATTTCGACAAAAACACCCACGGGGACGTAATGTCCCGCATAACCAACGACGTGGATACCGTCAGCCAGACCATGAGCCAGAGCTTGACGCAGATTATCACTTCCATCACCATGCTGATCGGCATTTTGGTGATGATGCTCACCATCAGCCCCGTGCTTACGTTGGTTTCCCTGTTGATTATTCCGCTGTCCACCGTATTTGTGGTGCTGATTGTAAAGAAGTCGCAGAAGTATTTCGTGAAGCAGCATGAAACGTTGGGACTGCTTAACGGGCATATCGAGGAAATGTTCTCGAGCCATGCGGTGGTGAAGGCGTTTAACGGTGAAAAAAATTCCCTCGCGGTATTTGGCAGCCATAACGAAACGATGTATGAAACGGGTTGGAAGTCGAATTTCCTGTCCGGGCTGATGTTCCCCATCACCAACATTATCGGGAACATAGGGTACGTGGCGATATGTATTATCGGCGGGGCGTTCGCGGCGGGCGGGACGATTACCGTCGGCGGCATACAGGCGTTTATACAGTATGTGCGGCAGTTTAACCAACCGGTTACGCAGGTGGCGAACATCGCCAACATACTGCAACAAACCGCGGCGGCGGCGGAACGGGTTTTCGCGTTCCTCGGCGAGGCGGAGGAAACGCCGGAGCATGAGCCGCCGGTTACGGTGGAGGGAAAAATCGAAGGCAGGGTGGCGTTTGAGCATGTGGCGTTCGGGTACGGTCCGGATAAAAGAATCATCCACGATTTCAGCGCTGTCGTTGAGCCGGGGCGCAAAGTCGCCATTATCGGACCGACCGGCGCGGGGAAGACCACCGTCGTCAAGCTGCTGATGCGGTTTTATGCTGTGGACTCGGGGCGTATTTTGCTTGACGGGCAGGATATAAGGCACTACACCCGCGACGGGCTGCGCGCGGGTTTCGGGATGGTGCTGCAGGACACCTGGCTCTTTAACGGGACAATCGCGGAGAATATCCGCTACGGGAAGCCGGACGCCACGGAGGAACAGATGCTCGCCGCCGCGCAAGCCGCGCAGGCGGATCATTTCGTGCGCACACTGCCGGACGGGTACCATATGGTCGTCAACGAGGAAGCGGACAACATTTCACAGGGGCAGAAGCAATTGCTGACCATCGCGCGGTCGATACTCGCCGACCCGCAGGTGCTGATACTGGACGAAGCCACCAGCAGCGTGGACACCCGGACGGAAATGCTCATACAAAAAGCGATGGACAATTTAATGCGGGACCGGACGAGTTTTATTATCGCGCACAGGCTGTCTACGATTAAAAACGCGGACTTAATACTGGTCATGCGGGACGGGGATATCGTGGAACAGGGGAAACACGAGGAACTGTTGGCGCTGAACGGGTTCTACGCCGAGCTGTATAACAGCCAGTTTGAGGATGCGGCGTAGCGCTTATTCCCCCGCTCCGCGTTTACGGTGGCGGGAATTTCCAACACCGCCCATACATTCCGCCGTCCGTTGTTTGATTTCGCCGATGGAGCGGTTCCGGCAACCCTCCACCGTCGCGGTGGCGTCCACCTCAAGCAGTTTTTGAATGGCGAGGTATTTGGCGGGGCTTAAATTCATGGCGTAAGCGGCGTCCCGTATTTCGCTCCCGATGATAAACGCGTCGATTTGCGCCGTGCGGTGGCATTGCCGCACGGTTGTTTTAATCGTGGAAAGCAAAAGCGTTTCTTTTTTTTCGTCCGCTTGTAGGCTGATGGAAATCAGGCTGTTGGCGGGCGCGTATTTGTTTCTAACCATCTCGTCAATCAAAAGCGTCACCGCTTCGCCGTAAGCCTTGTGCTTAATATTTACGCCGCTCAGTATGCCCGCGCCGTCGGCGTTATGCGCGTAGGATTTTATCACTCTGTCGAAGCGGTTAAGCACTACCGCCACGGAAGGGTTAACGTCAATATCCACATACGCCCTTGGCGTAAAATACAAAAACGCGCCCATGAAAAAAATAACCGCCACGGAGGCGAGCGCCGCCCTTGCCCGGGAAAGCCAGGTGTAAACCGTGTTTTCCCGTTTATTCAGTATTTTTCCTATCTCCGCGGCGGTGTACCCCTCGTAGTAAAACAGGTAAATCACGTTCCGGTAATGGGCGGGCAGGTTTAGCACCGCGCTTAATACGTACCGGTTATCTTCCCGCGTATAAAAAGGCTCCTCGGCGATACGCTCCAGGGAGTCTACATTCCGCCGGAAAAAATTTTTAAGGGTATCCTTGCAGGCGTTTACCGCGACGCGAATAAGCCACGCCTTTTCGTGGGCGTCGCTTTCAAAGGGCGCGTCGCGGTAAAGGTATTTCAGGAACACTTCCTGAAACACATCCTCCGCGTCGCTGTAATTTTTAAGGTGTATAAAACAAATGCGGCGGACAGTGTCGGCGTATTTCTCTACCGCGGCGGCGATTGCCCCACCGCAGCCGCGGGCGTATACGGGCGTTACGGTCAAGGCGAAAACCGTGGTCAGCGTTAAAAATACGACCAGACATTTTTTGCTTTTCATACGATTCCTCCTATGGGACTGTCGCTCAATAACCTGTCTATCCTCGCGGCTTATTTCGTTCCAGTCCCTAAAATATTTTTTTCGTTCCCTATGTTATACGAATGAGCGGGGCGAATCCTTTCACAGGGCGTGCGCATTCTGGACTGATTCCCCGAATGAATATATAATGGAAGAAATTTTTGTTTGAAAAGGTGAACCGCCTTGCGCTATGCCCATATGTCCCCTTCACAGCGTAAAGCCGAGTACGATTCCTGTCTTGCGCAATATAAAAATTTCCAGTCGCAAAAATTAACCATCAATATGTCGCGAGGTAAGCCCCACGCCGAACAGCTCGCGTTTTCGCACGAAATGCTGACGGCGTTTTCGCGCGGTTTCACCGCCGAAGGCGGTTTCCTCGCCGAGGACGGCACCGACTGCCGCAACTACGGCGGCCTGTACGGAATACCGGAGATGAAGCGCCTGTTCGCGGAAATATTGGACGTTGACCCTTCAAGCGTTACCGTGGGCGGCAACTCAAGCCTTAACATGATGTTCGACTGTGTCGCGGCGTTTCGGGAAAGAATATGGGATAAAAAGATAAAATTCATTTGCCCGGTACCGGGTTACGACAGGCACTTCGCCATGTGCGAATATTTTGACATCGAAATGATCCCGGTGGAGATGACGGAGGCGGGCCCCGATATGGACGCGGTGGAGCGCTTGGCGGCTGACCCGTCGGTGGCGGGTATGTGGTGCGTTCCAGTGTTTTCGAACCCGCAGGGCTATACCTATTCCGATGAAACCGTGGGCAGGCTTGCCGCAATGCCCGCCGCCAACCCCCATTTCCGGCTGTTCTGGGACAACGCCTATGCCGTCCACCATTTCCGCGGGGAGCGCCCCCGCCTGTTAAACATCTTCGCGGAATGTGCCCGCCCGGAAAATAACCGCGCCGACAGGCCCCTTGCCTTCACCTCTTTCTCAAAAATCAGCTTCGCGGGTTCGGCGGTCGCCGCCGTCGCCGCGTCGCCGCGCAACCTTTCCATCCTCCGTAACCGCTTGAAATTTCAAACCGTCGGGCCGGATAAAATAAACCAACTGACCCACGCGCGGTATTTTAAAAACCTGTCCGGCGTGCTTGCGCATATGGAAAAACTCGCGGACATCCTTCGGCCCAAGTTCGAGACAGCCGAAGATATTTTTACCCGACGCCTCGGCGGTACCGGAATAGCGGATTGGTACACGCCGGACGGCGGCTACTTTATTTCTTTCAATACGTTGGATCATTGCGCGAAGCGGACGGTGGCGCTGTGCGCGGAAGCCGGCGTCGAAACCACCGGGGCGGGCGCGACTTACCCCTACGGGAACGACCCGCGCGACCGGAACATTCGCATAGCCCCGTCCTATTTAACGGCGGGCGAATTGCGCGCGGCGTTGGAGGTCTTTTGCTGCGCGGTCAGACTTGCCGCGTTGGAGCTTTTAAACGGGGAGGCGTACCATGCTTGAAGCCATCGATTATTCGAGCCGCCGCGGCGTAATCGTCCCGATGATGGACATGATTTACGACCTGATTGCGGAAAATATAGAGAAGGATAAGCAAGCCGGTTTCCCGCCCCTTGAGAACAAGATTATCTGGAAGCAGCGCTTCCGCGTCGCTTTGATGGAAATTGAGCGCCGTTGGGTGTTCGTCATGGAAGGGAAGCTGACAACGGCGCTGTTGTTTTACCGCTTCAGCGGCGGGGATAAGCTGTTCATCGACGAATTAATGGTGGCGTGGCCGTACAGGAACAATAAGATGATATTCCCCATGCTATTGGACAAATTCCGGTTTGACGACGCCGTTAAGAAGTATTCCGCCATTTACGCCGGGGAGCGCGTCCGCGTGGAGGAAAACGCGGAAATATTAGCCGCCGCCGGTTTTAAAGGGGAATACGAAAACGGGTATCAGCTGCTCGGCAGCCTGCCTGAAGCCGTAGACGCCCTTAAAATGCGCTATACGGGTAGGAGTGCGAAATGAGTTATTTCTTCCAAACTATTTTTACCGCGTTAAACGACCCCGCGGCGAATATCGTCGTAATGGCGGTATATATTTGCCTGACGGTGTTTGTTATTTTGCTGCGGATTGTGACTTGCTCCATTTACCGGTCGTCCTTGTTCGCCTTTAAACTGGAAGCCAAAGACATAAGGTCGCGGGACGATATCAAAAAAATGAAAAACAAAGCCCTGCGCAGAATCACCGCCGATTATATCCGTATCGCGGACAAAAGCGTTTCGCGCATCCCTTCGTCCACTTTGGTGGACCGGCAGGTGGATTCCCTCTCGTTGGTCGGTTGGCGGTGCGTCAGCGTTATGCCTTTTGTGGAGGCGTTGGAAACGGGCTTGCTGCTGTGCGGCGTGGTGTTGGCGCTAAGCTTCGGCGAATACGCTTTTATGTACGGGGTGCTTTCGGTAGGCGGGTTTGCGCTTATCCGGCTGCTTGCGGCTTTTTTTGATTTCCGCGCCGCGCGGAAGCTTTACGCGGACGAACTGTTGATTTATGTGGAGCGGGAAGTGGGGCATTTCTACGCGGCGGACGCCGGCGGCGCGGTGCTTAGGCTAAAGGACGAGCTTTCCTCCGCCATCGCGAAGCAGTCCGCCGTTTTGAAGGAATCCACGGACGCGTTGGCGGAAAATATCGCCGACGCCTTTGAGCGCAAAATAGAAGGCATGTATACCGCCCTGCGGGAAACGATTGCCCAGTGGGACCATTCGGTTGAAAAGTCTAAAAAGGCGCAGGAAGCCCTGAACGCCTCGGCGGAAAAAATGCAAAGTTCCGGCGCGAATCTTCAGTCCGCTTCCGATTTGCTTTCCCGGCACCTGCAGGCGCACAGCGACGCGCTGACCGAGCATTTGTCCGCGTTGGTCTCGGCGGTGGAAGAAGTAAAGGCAAGCAACGAGAAGAACGCCGAGGCGCAGGAAATTTTGCTGAAGCAGGTTAAATTTATAGAAAAGAACCAACAGGCGTTGGACGCGACGGTTCAAGCCTATGAGACGGCGCTGCAAGACCTGACGGAGTCCCTTAGCGACGGCTACGGCGCGTCTCTGCGGCTGTACGCCCGGGAAGCGGCGGCAACGGTCAACGAAGCGCTTTCCGCGAACGTGGAGCGTATGTCGGAAAGCAACTTGGCGGCGCTCAGGCACATGGAGTCTTTATTCGAGCAGCTGCGCGACCAAAGCCGCGACGTTTCCGCAAGCTTGCTTTCGCTGCACGAAAAACTCGGCGCGTAATATAGGAGGATTTAAACTTGACCCCTAAACCCTCCGCTCTGGAATACCCCCTTCCGGTCTTGTCCGTTGACACCGACGTTCTGCTAATCGAAACCAAAGACCGTTACGAAGGGCGTTTTGTCATAAAGAACATCGGCGGTTCCGCGCTTGCCGGGCGCATACACTCGCGTTCCCGCAGCCTGACGTTTGAGCCGGAGGAGTGGACGGGCAACGAGGTTACGGTTTTATATAAATTCTCCCCCGAACCCGGCGACGGTTGGAAACCCGGCGACGCGTTGGATACAAGCGTTATCATTTCCTCCAACGGCGGGGAAAAAAAGATACCCGTGACCATTCGCCTAACCCGTATGGCGATTGTTTCGCCGGAGGGCGTGACGGTCGCCAACATCCGCGATTTTTATCAGTACGCCATAGGCCACCCGGCGCAGGCGCGGAAAATGTTCATCGACAGCGAGTTTTACATGCTGCTGCTCGCCACGGGTTACGAATACATGGAAGTTTACGAAATGCTGCATAAAGACGCGAACCGCGAACGGGCGTTGGATAATTTTTTTATCCTCTCGGGTTTAAAGAAAAAAACGCTGCTGACCATCCCCAATAAATTGATGGAATATACGCGAAAACCAAGCGATATCGCCATGGTTTACGGGAATTTTATGGTGCAAAAATCGGACGGGGGGTATTTTGAAGCGCCGGTTACGGCGCGGCATAACGCCGCGTGGCTCAGCCTTTCCGCCGAGCGGCTGATTACTTCCGATTTTAACGAGGCGAACGCGGCGATGGTCAAGTTCAGCATAGACCCGTCCAAAATAAAAGGCAGGTATGTGTCCGAAACGCTGATTATCGGCAGCGACCCGGAACCGGACGGCAGCAACTTGGTGGAACTGGTGTACCGGCGTTCCGCCCCGCTTTCCGCGCAACTGGACCGGGAGGCTTTCCGGTTCGAAGACAACGGCATGTTAATTATCCAAAACAACACCGGTTCCGATTTGTTAGTGGAAATTTTTTGCACGGATACCTTCGTCCGTTTTGCCGCGCGTAAATATTACGTAAGCGAGCGGGGCGAAATACCCTTTGAAATAAAACTCAGCGCGTTTATGGCGGCGCAGCTTCTTTTCCGCAAGCTGCCCTTTTTGCGCACGGCGATAGAAGTGCGCGCCCTGTACCGGGGCGAGACGGTTCGCCGTAAACTGCCGTTGGTCGTGGGGGAGTGGTAAGCCGATATGCCGGGTGAGGATAAAAAAGACCGGGAAATAAGCGTGTTGGAAATGCGCGTGACGCGGTACGGAACCGTTCGCTCCGCTGTTTTGCTGACACTGCGGTGTTGGCTTGAATGGCGTATAAACGGCGGCGACCGGAACTACCTCAACAAGGCGAACCACACGGCGGTGGTGGCGCACCGGAAAAACGATTCCGACATCCGCTTGTTTATGTTGGTCATTTTTATTTCCATAGAGGCGGAACGGTTTGACGCCGCCAACGAAATGCTCGACAAGGCGATGAGTTATAAAGCCCATTTAAGAAACAACGAGCCTTTGTATTACGCCCTGCTGTGCTTTTTATACGCCTATCTGGAGATTAAACAGAAGCGCGCCCGCTCGGCGAAGAAGCATATGCGGGCGCTGCAGGATTTTGTCAAGGCAACTGGGAGCGCCCCGGTCTATGATTTGCTTCTCGGGATGCTGCATTTAGGGTTTTATGAATTTGACGAGGCTTTCGCGTTTTTGACCGCCGCCTTCGACGGCGGCTGCCGCAGCGTGTTTTTATATCAGTCGCTGTACCATTATTACCTGACCTCGGTACGCGGGCGCGTCAACCACACGCTGTTGCCCGTTTTGCATTGGGCGTCCGCCCGGAAGGCGGACATCACGGATATCGTAAGCGTGTATCAGGACGAGCTTCACGCGGCGATAGCCGACAGCCCTGTTATCGGGGAGCGCATATACGCCGCGAACCCGCAAAGTGCGTTCATCCTTCGGGAGATATGCGCGGGCAGGATGCTCGCCGGGGATTTCGGGCGGGAGGCGTTCGCCTATTACCGCGAAGCCGAACACAAGCAGATTTATATAAACGGGCTGTACCAGTTTATTATAAAGGCGGCGTATACGAACCGTTCCGAGCGCGTCAGCCATTACACCATGAAGGAATATTTGAAAGTTTCCGACGAGACGGACCCGGGCATGAAGGTATATGTGTATCATCTGCTGCTGACGGACCCGGCGCTATCGGATTTAGTACCCGAGCGCAAGAACGATATCCTGCAGTTAAGCGCCTATTGCTTGGAAAGCAATATGACGGGCAGGGAAGTGAACAGCCTTTATTATTTCTTTTGGTGCCAGTGCCGCGAGATGGGAATCTCGGGCGAGAATACGGATAAAGCCGAAGCGCTGCTTTTTGCGGACCTGACGCGTTTTGAGGCGATAACGGATGCGCATTCCGAAACCCGGGCGCTATATATCAACGAACGGGAACGGAAGGGCATGGCGGTATATGAGTTGGAGAGCGGGCGCGTCACCGTAAACGCGGTGGACTCAACGTTCAACTATACCTGTCTCAACGCAGGGCGTAAGCACATTATTAACGAGCGCCTCACCGTCCGGCGCATGATTACGCGGGCGGACCCGGCGCTGTACCGGTATTTTTTCCGGAAAGGCGCGCGGGATTTCCCTTTGCTTGCGCACCTTGCCAATAATTGGCTCACACTGCTTGACGAAAACAACGCGCCGGAAGCAATGCCTCCGGAGGATATTTCCGAAGCGATACAGGTACTGGAAGCGGCGCTCGGGCATAAAGAAATCGCCAAGCCTTATCTTATGCGCATACGCGTCGCGTTGGGCGGGCTGTGCTACCGGGCGGGCAAGTTTGACAAGGCGCTTGAGTATTACGGCGGCGTGGATGAAAACGAGTTGGACAACGAATATGTGGAGCAAATTTTAAGCGTATTCTTGCAAACGCGGGAATGGTCGCGGGCGGCGGGTTTGGTCATGCGGAAGAAGCGCTTTATCTCCAACAAGGCGCTGTTCGGCGCGATAAAGAAACTGTCCGCGCCGGAATATGACGCCAACCATCCGCACCTTGCCGACGCGGCGTATGATTTGCTTTTGGATCAATGGTACGACCCCGATTTGCTGCGGATTGTGTTATTGTATTACCGGGGCGGTCAGTCGGAATGGCAGGCGCTCAGCCGCGCGCTTTCCGCTTTAAACGTTACCGCGGCGGGCTTGGATGAAATCATTATAAAAAACAGCATTTGGATGCACCAGTTCGACGAGGACGCCCAGAAGGCCTTCGTCCGGTTGGTGAACGAGCCGGGCGGGGTGAACCTGAAGCACCCGTTGGTGGAGCCCTTTGTGGAATACTGCGCCTATGAAATGATTTTAAACGACGTCCGGCCTGATTACGACACGCTCGTACTGCTCGAAAGGATATATTTAAACGACAAAAGCCCGTTGCTGTCCTGGGCGCTGTGTCATGTCTACCTTCGCAACGGGATTAACACTTTCAATTCGGAAGATATCTGGGAAGACGCGGTGGCCTCGCAGGAGGAAGCGCAGGTGCTGTTTCCGGTTTTCCGCGAGTACCGGGACAAATATAACAAGCACCCCTATATTGAAAAAAACCAACCGTTTTTATATCAGAGCCTGCCCGAAAAAAACGTCTGGCTCCATTACAAGATAGACGACGCCCCGGCGTTTCAGGCGAAGCCTATGCGGTACCTGCGCTTCGGGCTGTACCTTACGAGCCTTTCGGTGTTTTACGGGGAAAAAGTCACCTATTATTTCAGCGAGGAAATGGCTTCCGGCAGCATAACCACGCGGGAAGACCATTTGAGCAATACGGCGGAATACCTGTACGAGAAGGAGGGCGACCCTTTCTTCACCATCAATAACGCGCTGATTTATGAAAAAATGTTTAAGCACGAGCAGGTGGAGCGAATCATAAACGGACTGGTAAAAGACGTGCGGATGGTACGGGGAGCGATAGTGTAAAACTCAATATTTTAGCAGGTATTTTCGTATTTACGGTTAAGGTAACCAATACGAAGCGTTAGCGCTTCATTAATCAGGAGGCAGATTATGGGCACACTCGGTCTTGACACGGAAAGAGGTTTATTCCTCGGCATCGACTTCGGCACCACCAACTCGGTCGTGAGTATCTACAATTTCAGGGACGGCGAAGCGCAAACCATTCCCATCGACGGTTCCAACATTTTCCCCACCGCAATCCAATTTGAATCCGACCCCGAAGACGAGAATAAACTCTCCCGCATTTTCGGCATTCAGGCGAAAGAAGCGGCGATTATCTATCCGCTTTCCACCGTTCTCTCCATCAAGCGTTATCTCGGCGGCGACGCAAAGCTGAAAGTTTTGGTGGACGAAAAAGAATATTCCTTCACGCCGGAGCAGATTTCAGGGGAAATCCTCGGTTATCTCAAGCAAAAAGCCGACGAATACGCCCAGGAGGAGTTGGGTATCTCGGGCGAATTTTCCGGCTGTGTGATCACCGTCCCCGCCAACTCCACCGACAAGCAAAAGAAGATGACCCGGGAAGCCGCCATACTCGCCGGGTTTGACGCGGACAGCGTATACCTGCGCCTTGAGCCGGCGGCTTCCGCCATCAGTTACGCGATTAACGAAGTCTCCGACAAAAAGGTGTTGGTGTATGACTTCGGCGGCGGCACCTTTGACGCCTGCGTGCTTAACATTAAAATTGAGGAAGCCGGGGAGCCCGCGATTTCCATCGTGAGTACCTTCGGCGACAATAACTTAGGCGGCAACGACGTGGACAAGATTATTATGGATATGGTCTACGAGGAGTTTAAAAAGCTGACCAACGAGGAAATAGACCTCTTTAACGAGGACGCCGACGACGGCGTTTCCAAGCGGCAGAAAAAAGTCGC
>JAISWA010000168.1 GCA_031271275.1 Clostridiales bacterium
CCTTGTCCGCCCAGTTTTCGCTTTGTTTTGCCGCCTGCTTCAGCCGCTTTATATCTTTTTTCAGCTTCTCGTTCTCGGCGAGTTCAAAGTTGTCCCGGCGCTCCTTATTGGCATACCAAGACGAGAAGTTTCCGCGCTGTACTTCGATATTCGCTCGGTTTATCGAGAGAATATGGTCAACGCACCCGTCCAGAAACGCCCGGTCATGAGATACCAGTATATAGCCGGATTTGCCGTTCAGGTAATTGCTGACGGTTTTTCTTCCGCTTGCGTCCAGATGATTGGTCGGCTCGTCGATGAGCAGAAAGTTATTTTCGCTCAAAAACAGCGCCGCCAGAAGGATTTTTGTCTGTTCGCCGTTTGACAAGGTTTCAAAAGGGCGGTTCAACACGTCCTCGCTAACGTCTAAGAGAGACAGCTCCCGCATAAGTTTCCATTCCTCAAAGTTCCGGCAAATCTCATCAACAACTTTGCCGGTTTTTGCCGTCTTGTCTGTCACCTGATAGGGGAAGTATTGAAATATAACGCTTGACGAAATCTTACCGCGGTATTCATATTTGCCAAGCAGCAAGTTCAAAAAAGTCGTTTTACCCCTTCCGTTCCTTCCGGTAAAGCCCAGTTTCCAATCGGTATCTATCCGAAAGCTGACATTTTCAAAGATGTTATCATAGCTGCCGTCATAGGCAAAAGTTAAGCCGGCAATGTTAATCTGTGACATCGTTTTGTCCTCCTTAAAGTATTTAAGCCGCAAGAAAGTTAATTCCCGCGGCTCACAAACACAATAAGGTTGCTGCCTCAGACGCATGAACCGCCAATTCCCGATGGGAATGACCTGTTCTTAAACGGCAGACCAAAACGGTATAAGATGAGATAAGAGGATTAGTAACTTTCTTACGAAGGCACGACAAAACAAGCGTTAGCCGCTTTGTTTAAATCCCGCCCAAAATTAGCAAGAAAAATTACGCATCTTCCCATCTCCAATCTTTATTTTACTTACTACTTTATAATTTCACCGGCTCCGTCGCCAGTTTCCGCGATGTAAAAATCAGCCGTCAATCCCGTGCGCGTTTTATAAGTTTCCCCGACGTTTTTTATAAAACTATCCGCCGCGTCTTTATGCACCACGCTTACCGTACACCCGCCAAAGCCCGCGCCCGTCATGCGGGAACCCAATACGCCCTCCACATTCCACGCGGCTTCCGCCAACACGTCCAGTTCCGTACACGATACCCCGTATAAATCCCGAAGCGAAACATGGGAAAGGTTCATCAGCTTCCCAAACTCGCGCAGGTTTCCCGTATTCAGCGCTTTTACCGCCGCTTTCGTCCGGGCGTTTTCGTATACCGCGTGGGCCGCTCTGTTACATGCGACGGAATCGCCTATCGCGTTTTTATATTTCTCAAAGTCATCGGCGCTCAGGTCGCACAAATTTTTTATATCGCATACTTTTTGAAGGTCGTGAAGCGCCCGTTCGCATTCCTCGCGGCGCTCGTTGTACTTGGAATCCGTCAGCCCGCGCTTTTTATTGGTATTGGATATTATCAGCCGGTAATCCCCCAACTTAAGCGGCACATACTGGTATTCCAGTGTGGAACAGTCGAGAAGAATCGCGTTATCCTTCTTCCCCATACCGGAGGCGAACTGGTCCATAATCCCGCAGTTAACCCCGACAAAGCCGTTTTCCGCCCGCTGGCACAGCTTTGCGCGCTCGATGGAGCCAACGCCCAAATCAAAGAGCCTGTCCGATACCGCGCAGGTAAGCAGCTCAATGGCGGCGGACGAGGAAAGCCCGGCGTTGTTGGGCATGTCGCCCCACACATATAAATCGAAGCCGCCGGGCGTATACCCCATCCGCAATAATTCATGAATGACAGCCTTGGGGTAATTTGCCCAACCGTCTTTGGTATCGTAAAAAATATGCGCGGAATCCACCGTAACCTTCGGCTCCATATTGCCGGACGCCAAACGAATCAGCGAATCGCCCCGCTTACGCGCCGCGCTGTAAATGCCCAAATTTAACGCGCAGGGGAAAACATACCCGCCGTTGTAATCAAGGTGCTCGCCGATTAAATTAACCCGCCCCGGCGCGTAAAAGAAGCGCAGCCCCTCGCCGGTATCACCGAAGGCGCGGGCAAAGCCATCCTTAATACTTTGTAAATCCATAGGTCATTCCTTCGCCGCGTATAATTTTATTAAAGGTTTTCCCCGTTGGCGCGTATAACTTCCCGGTACCAGTAGCCGGAATCTTTAATGACGCGCTGTTGGGTGGTAAAGTCGCAGTAAATCAGCCCGAACCGGTCGGTGTACCCTTTCGCCCATTCGAAGTTGTCGGTGACGCACCAGTGGAAATATCCGCCCACGTCCACGCCGTCGTCCGCCGCCCGCCTAAGCGCCAAAAGATAGCGGTTCAAGAAATCAATCCGGTTGGGGTCATGCACTTTGCCGTCAAGGGAAATTACGTCATGGCAGGAGCAGCCGTTTTCCGTAATGTAAATCGGTTTCCCGTAACGCTCGTATAAAAATTTCGGTCCCCAGTAAAGGCACTCGGGCGTCACCGGCCATTTGCTGAGGTTGCCGAGCCCGTTGACGGCGTTGGTACACGCGTAGCCGGGGGCGCGGGGTATGATTTTGTACCCGCCGTTCCCGTCGGAAGCGGCGCATGACCCGTTATAGATGTTCTGACCGTAAAAATCAAGGGGCTGATGAATCGTCTCCAAATCTTTTTCCCATGACGCGGGAAGGTATTTGCCGAACATTTTGATGAACTTCTCGGGATATGTCCCGAGCATGACCGGGTCGCTGACCGAAGTAAGGCACCACGTCCAACTTTCCGTCGTATCGAAGCAGGCTTGCCGCGCGGCGTCGATATCCCCGGGGGAGTTTGTGGCGGGGTAAAAGGTTCCGTTGCAGGGCGCGAAACCGATTTGCGCGTCTTTTACATTCCCGCGCAGCGCTTTTACCGCAAGCCCGTGGCCCATCATCACATGATGCATCATGGTAATCGTATCCCACACCGGGAAGGAGATACCCGGCGCGTGTTCGGTGCTGTCGTAGGAAATCCCGATGAAGCACTGGGGTTCGTTAAGCGTAAAGAAGTTTTTCACCCGGTCTCCGAGCCGTTTCGCGACGACTTCCGCATAATCGGCAAACCACTTGGGGCTGTCGGGGTTGAGCCACGCGCCGCGGCGGAAAAGGGCGTAGGGGTAATCCCAATGGAAAAGGGTCGCGTAGGGCGTTATATTGGCTTTAAGCAGCGCGTCCACCAAGCGGTCGTAAAAGTCGAGCCCTTTTTCGTTTATCTTTCCGCCGCCCTCCGGAAGTACCCGGGGCCACGCGACGGAAAAGCGGTACGCCTTAAATTCCAGTTCCCGCATAATATCCACGTCTTCCTGATAGCGGTGGTAATGGTCGCATGCCACGTCGCCGCTTGAGCCGTCGGTTATGCGGCCCGGCTGCTTGCAGAACATGTCCCAGACCGACATGCCCCGCCCGTCTTCATACGCCGCGCCTTCGATTTGGTACGAAGCGCTCGCCCCGCCCCAGATAAAACCTTTTTTAAATCCCATGCAAAAGCCCTCCTATGTAAGTTGATAGAGCGTGCGGTTCACGCGTTATTTATAAAGCGGGCCGTATGCGGCGCAGGCGCGGTAATCGGCGGATTCTTGCCCCGCCGTTCCGAACGCCGACCACGCGTGGGGCCGGAAGACCTTGCCGACGCTCACGTTGTGCATGGAAACGGGAATGCGCAGCATCGCGCACAGGGTGATGATATCCGCGCCCTTGTGCCCGTAACAGAACGCGCCGTGGTTCGCCCCCCAGTTTGCCATTACGCTGTAGGCGTCGGTAAACGCGCCCTCGCCGGTGAGTATCGGCGCGAACCAGGTGGAGGGCCAGGTGGGGTCCGTCCTGTACAGTAAGGTGTGGTTGACTTCCTCGGGCAGGTCCACGGTGTAGCCTTCGGCGATTTGCATGACCGGACCGAGCCCCGCCACTAAATTTAAGCGCAGCATGGTCACCGGCATTTCGCCTTCCGTCTCGAACTTGGAGGAAAAGCCGCCGCCCCGGAAGTAGCTGTTGTTCGCCGGGCACCACTGGGTTTTTTTCAGGCAGCCGTCGATATCTTTGCCGGTCATTTCCCACCAGGGCTTCATGACGCTTTCGCCGGTTTCGCCTTTCGCGCCGCCGCTGCCGTCCAACGCCGCCGCGCCGGAATTAATCAGGTGAATAAAACCGTTGGCCGCCTTGCCCTCCGGCTTCCAACCGGTCACGCGCTCCACCGCTTCGGGGCTCCAGTAGGTGCGCACGTCGGCGAATACGGACGCGCCGCCGTCCAAAAGATGGGCAAGCAGCATGGAAACGCCGTTTAGCCCGTCGTTTTCCGTGGCGACGATGACCGGGCGCTTCTTACCGTTCCAGTCGAAAGTGGAAGTGAGAACCGCTTCCGAAAAATCCCCGTTGGGTTTGTAGTCCGTCCACATACGCTGACCCTGGAACCCGCCCGCGATAGCGTTGCGCCCCGCCGCTTCCTCTTGGAATCCCATCTCGGCAAGCTTGGGGTTGCCGAGCATGATATCTTTGATAATCAGCGTCATCTTTACGATAAATTCCCATTGCGCCGCCTTTTGTTCCGCGGTGAAACGCCGGCTTTCCTCGTTTACGTCAAAGCCTTCCTTGCAATTTTCCTTTGCCCAGGCGAGCGCCTTTTTAAATTCGCCCTGGTCAAAAATCTCAAGGTCTATGCGGCGCAGAATCTCCGACATATCCACCCACTCGGCGCGTATGCCGAGGTATTGCTGGAAGAAGGCAGGATCGCAGAAGGAACCCGCTATGCCCATCGACACAGCGCCGATGCCCACATAGGCTTTGTTTTTCATCTGCCCCACGGCGACCGCCGCGCGGGCGAAGCGCAGGATTTTTTCCCGCACGTCCTCGGGTATGCTCCGGTCGTCCGCGTCCTGCACGTCATGTCCGTAGATTCCGTAAGCGGGAAGCCCCCGTTGGGCGTGTGCCGCCAACACCGCGGCAAGGTACACCGCGCCCGGGCGTTCGGTTCCGTTAAAGCCCCAAACGGCTTTTACCGTGTCGGAGGAAAGGTCCATCGTCTCGCTGCCGTAGCACCAACAGGGGGTCACGGTCAGCGTGCCGATTACGTTTTCTTTCGCGAATTTTTCGGCGCAGGCGAAGGCTTCCGCCCCGCCGCCGATGGTGGTGTCGGCGATTACGCACTGCACGGGCGTTCCGTCGGCGTATTTTAAATTTTCGCTGATAAGCGCCGCCGCCGCCCGCGCCATGCCCATTGTCTGCTCCTCAAGGGACTCGCGTATGCCGCCCCTGCGCCCGTCTATGGTGGGGCGAATCCCGATTTTCATATGGCTCATAACAAACACTCCCGTTTTATTTGGTTGCGGCCCCGGAACCCGCCGCGCTGTTCCCTGTGAAAAATTTAAAGCCGTACCGGATTTCACCGCCCCGCGCGTCGGTGACAATCAACTGATTAGTTTCCATCAGCGAATAATCCGTGTCGTTGTTAAACGCCGCCTTATACCCGCCCTTGGTACGAATGCCCGCGCCTACGTTAATGTACACCAATCCGCCGGACATGTCACCGTTTTGGTAAAAATCCGGAATATCCGTGGGGACGTAAATCAATTTTTCTTCGTGGCGGATGATAATTTTCGCGTAAATTAAAAATGATCAGGGTTCGTCTTTTTCACAGACTTCCCTGATCAAATTCTACGGAAACGGAGGCGGAATAAAATGCAATATAGTATCTTCCGTGATGTAAATTATTTTACCAATAGGTTTTCCATTCCGGGTACACGATTCTCATGAGCGCTTCGGTGTAGAAATAATCCCCCCAGAGGGTAAACTCGTCTATGCCCTCGCCCAACAGCCGCCCGTAGGTGGAATGCTTGAGGATGCCGCCTTCCTCCGCTTTTGCCGCGTAGTTATCGATTAAGCTTTCGAGGATTGCATACGCTTTCTCCAAATATTCCTTTCCGCATACGCCCTGGCGGTACGCTTCCAGTATCCCGCACACGGCGATGGCGGAGGCGGAACTGTCCCGGGGCTCCGGCCCGTCGTGGAAGTGGAAGTCCCAGTAGGCGGCAAAATCCCCGGGAAGGTGGGCGATAAAATAATCCGTAACGCCCTTCCACTGGGGGATGACGGACAAATCTTTCAGATAAATATAGTTAAGCATAAGCCCGTACACCGCCCACGCCTGCCCCCGGGACCAGGTGGACGTGTCGGAATAGCCCTGCTTGGTCGCCCCCCGCAGCGGCGCGCCGGTTTGCGGGTCGAAGTAATAGGTGTGGCAGGTGGAAAAATTTTCGCGGATTACCGTCCCCCTCGTGGTGGAAAAATGTTTTTCCGCCAGTTCCCTGTAAGACGGGTCGCCGGTAACCTCCGCCGCCCAGTATAGCAGCGGAAGGTTGAGCAGGCAGTCGATGATCAGCCGGTATTCCGACCTATCCCCAATCTGGCCCCACGCCTGAAAGAAGTTCCCTTTTTCCTGAAAGCGGCCCTTTAAATTGTCCGCCGCGAGCAGCGCGGTTTCTTTCGCGAGATGATTGCCGGTAAGCTTATACGCCGCCTCGCAGCTTAACCCGTAAATAAAGCCCATGTCGTGGTGATCCACCGCCACGCGCCTGTCCAAACGGTCGCGGAAGCTGATCAGGTGCCCTTCCGCCGTCTCCCGGAATAAATCCCGCCCGGTATGCTCATAAAACATCCACATGAGTCCGGTGTAAAACCCGGCGGTCCAGTCGTCGTTTTCAATTTTGGGGTAAACCCCCTTTTCGCTGGCGGGCGCGGGGAACCCGCCCTCGAAGGCGTGCCGGTTTTTTTCCGTAATTTCTGCGGCGGTTTTTAACGCGGCTTTTGCCTTGTCAATGTCCATTCGCAACTTGCCTCCCATATAAAAAAAATTTACCACGCCGCATTATAGCATAGGGGAAGCAGCGCCGTTGTCCTAAGCGCAAAAAGAGGATAAAAT
>JAISWA010000185.1 GCA_031271275.1 Clostridiales bacterium
GGTCATCGCGTTTACGGTTTCCCTTACGCCGGACATCGCGGTAAACCACAAATACGTGATGATTTCGATTTTTTTGTTAAACATCCCCGCCGCGTATGCGCTGACGGTTTTGTTCACGCAAAAGAACCGGCTCCGGTGGCCGGGCAGAGCCGCCGCGCTCGCGTTGGCGTTCGCGCTTACGGCTACGGGCGTCTTTGACCATTTCGCCATGTACCACAAAAATAAAGAAGGGCAGCGGTATCAGGTTGAACTAAACGGACGGACAGAGGAATGGATTGCGACAAACACCGAACCCGGGGACGTTTTCGCGTCCCATATCCACTGGATGAGCCCGGTTTTTCTGGCGGGGCGGTTTGCGTTTATGGGGTGGCCCTATTACCCGTGGTCGGCGGGGTATGACACCCTCGCGCGGGAGGACGCGCTGAAAAAGTTCTTCGCGGCGGAAGACGGAAGGGTCTTGCAAACCCTCGCCCGGCTTTACCGCGTTTCGTATGTGTTGGCGGATGGGGCGCTTCGCGAAAGCGCCGATTTTGAATTTAACGAAGCGCTCTTTGACGAGACGTTTGAAGTGGTTTTCTATGACGAGGAGACGGACATAAAAATTTATCGCGTTCAAAACCTGCGGTCTTAGCCGGACGACTTTTCTTCGTCCACAATATAAAGCGGTCTTTTCTTCACTTCGTACAAAATATGCCCGATATATTCCCCGATAATGCCCAACACGAAGAAGTTTATCGAAAACATCACGCTAATCAGCACCACAAGCGTGGTATACCCCGGCGGGGTGTCCTCAATCATTCGCTTAATCAGCGAATAAACCGCCACAATAATACTGAACAGCCCCGTGACGCTGCCCGCGAACACCCCGATACGCAGCGGGACGTTGGAGAAGGAAGTCAGCGCGTTGACGGAAAGCCGGAGCAATTTTTTAAAATCGTATTTGCTTTCCCCGCTGTGGCGCTCGCGGCTTACGTAGTCAAGCGCCGTTTTGCGGAAGCCCATTATTTGGATGAACCCGCGGAGGAACCGCGTCTGCTCGCGGTATTCGCTCCGCAAGATATCCGCCGCCCTGCGGGAAACCAGAAAAAAGTCGGAAGCGTTTTCCTCCAGTTTGACCGAAGTGACAATATTTAAGAATTTATAAAACAAAAACGAGAACAGCCGCTTGGTCAGCGGCGTTTTTTGATGGTACCGGCTGCGCGTCATGTTCACCACGTCGAAGCCTTCCCGGTACTTGCGAAGCATTTCCGGTATCATTTCCGGCGGGTGCTGCAGGTCGGAATCCATGCAGATTACCGCGTCGCCCCCGGCGCGGTCAACCCCCGCGAGCATGGCCGCCTCATGCCCGAAGTTACGGGAAAGTTTTACCGCTCTGACGCGCCCGTCCTTTTCGCGCAGCGCGCAAATCGCCCCGTAACTCCCGTCGGTGCTGCCGTCGTCCACAAAAATCAATTCAAGCGCCGTGTCGGGAAACGCCCCCATCACTTCCGCAACCTGCGCATAAAAGGCTTCCACGTTTTTTTCTTCGTTGTACACCGACGCGACGACGCTGACGGAGGAAAGGGGAACACAATCAGTCACTTTGCTTCCCCTTCAACTTGAAAATCAATACCTTCCCCCGCTTCCCCGCGCACAATCCCTTTATCCCGCCATGTTCCCTTCCGGTACGCGAACACCGAAAGCAGCGCGGTAAACGACCACGAGACCAACAGCGAATAGAAAAGCGCGTCGGGTTCCTTCATTAAATACACCAACAAGTACGCGGAAGGCACGCGCACCGCCACGACGGATATCAGCGAAGCCCACATGGGCGTCATGGTGTCGCCCGCGCCGCGTATCACGCTCCAAAACACCTGCCCAAGCGCGAACACGATATACCCGGCGGCGAGAACCCGCAGCATCCGCATACTCGTTTCAATAATTTCTTCCGTGTCGGTAAACAGCCCGGCTATGGCCCTTCCGAAAAATAGAATCCCGAGCACAATCACAAAGGACGTCCCCGCGGACATAAACGCGCACTGCTTGGTCCCCTGCCTCACCCTGTCGATTTTGCCCGCGCCCATGTTCTGCCCCGCGAAAACCATAATCGCGTTGGCGAAGGAAAAAATGGGCATGACGACGAACCCGTCTATGCGCATTACAATCACGTTTGCCGCGATAAACATTTCGCCGAAGCTGTTGGTCAGGCTCTGCACCAACACCATCGCCAACGAAAAAATCGCCTGGGAAGCGCCGGTGGGCAGCCCGAGCTTAATCATAGGAAGCATGTACGCTTTTGTGGGGCGCAAGTATTTCACGCCTATGTCGAAGGTGGCGCGCATTTGAAAGAGCCGCCAAAGGCACAGCGCCCCCGAAACGAACTGCGCGATGATGGTCGCGACAGCCGCGCCGGCGACGCCCCAACCAAACACCGCCACAAACAGCAAGTCCAACGCGATATTTAATAAACAGGCGATGATCAGATAAAGCAAAGCCGACAAAGAATCCCCGAGCCCGCGCAGTATCCCCGTTAAGATATTATAAAACGCCTGCCCCAACGCGCCCCACAGCAAGATATTCAGGTAATCGACCGCCCAGTCCAGCACATTCCCCTCGGGCGTCCGTATCAGCTCAAGCAGCGGGCGCGTCCCCAACGGAAAAATTATCATCATAAACAGACCGCATACCGTTATCGCCGTTATGCAGGTGCCGATGGAAAAGGAAAGCTCCTCCCGTTTTTTCGCGCCGAAATACTGCGAAACCATAATCCCCGCGCCGGAAGATATTCCAATCAGCAGAACGGAAATTAAAAAAAGCAAGGGCATCGTGCTTCCGATAGCCGCCAGCGCGTTGTCGCCGTCGTTACCCATAAACTGCCCCACGACTATCGCGTCCACCGTGCTGTAAAGCTGCTGCACGATATTCCCGAACAGCATGGGTATCGTAAAGATAAGCAGGTTTTTCCACGGGCTGCCTTCGGTCATGTCCCGCGGCGCGAACATTTTTTTTATCACAAAGTCACCGTCTTATTCTGCTTGGAAGATTCGTAAATCCCGCAAAGTATTTTTTGCACCGCCACCCCGTCGGACGCGGGGGAAACCGGCTCGCTGCCTTCCCGTATACAGGTTATGAAATGGGAAACCTCGTTGTAAAACGCGTCCTCCTCCTCAAACACCGGTTTGTTGTCGGAAAGGTAGCCCGCGTTTTCACCGAAAACCGTCAGCGGGAAAACTTCCGCCCCTGCCCTGCTTCCGTATAAATGCACGTTCATCACGCCGGGGCCGTTAATCGCCCAACTGATGTCGAAGTTGACGGACTTGCCGTTTTCGAAGCTCACCGTACCCGCGGCGGAATCCTCCACGTTATAGACCAGGTTGTCCGTGTCGAAAGCCGTCCAACGGTCCACGCCCTTTGTTTTAAAATCCCCGAAAACGTAATGGGTATTCGCGGTGACGGACACGGGCTTCGGCTTGCCCATCAGGTACCACGTCAAATCGAGGATATGTACGCCGATATCGATGACGGGGCCGCCGCCGGATTTTGAAATGTCGGTGAACCAGCCGAGGGGCGTTCCCCTGCGCCTTAACATGGAAGCGCGGGCGTAATAAATATCCCCGAACTGCCCTTGCGCGCGCATTTCGTTCACCAGTTTCGCCTCGGGGCAAAAGCGCCTTACAAACCCCATCATAAAAACTTTGCCGGAACTTTTCGCCGCTTCTTCCATGGCGACCGCTTCTTCCACGGTCATTGCCATGGGCTTTTCACACAGCACATGCTTGCCCGCCTTGCTCGCGTTTATGGCGGCTTCGGCGTGGCCGTTGTTCCAGGTGCAAACGCTCACCGCGTCCAACGCGCCGACGGAAAGCAGCTCCTCAAGGCTTGCGCAGTGTTTCATCCCGTAATCTTTCGCCACCTGCGCGGCGCGGTCTTGGTGTATGTCGTAAACCGCCGCGAGCTTCACGCCCTTTACTTTCAAATACGCCGGGATATGTTCGTTCTGCGCGATATTGCCCGCGCCGATAATCCCGATTTGAATTTCCCCGTTAAGCATGTTTTCATCCCCGATTTTTAAAATAATA
>JAISWA010000224.1 GCA_031271275.1 Clostridiales bacterium
TGGCGTTTTATTTTAAAATGCCGTATATCGTTCCGCTGCTCGCCGGGCTGTACTGTTCGTTTACTTCCATCATCCCCATCACCCTCGGGGTTTTGATTTGGTCGTACATCCCCGTGATACAGGGGCTTGCCGCCACCACCCCCACCGCCGGGCTTAACGTGACCGAAATGCCCGGTACCTTCACAGAGGTTTACACTTCGCTTGTCAATAGTTTAACATTGACCCAGTCGTGGCTGTTCACCGCGTTCATTTTCGCCATGGTGGTCATCACCGTGCGCGTAGTCTCGCGCCTCGCCATCGACTTTTCTAAGGAAATCGCGATTTTGCTCGGCGTCGTGCTGAATATCTTCGGCTTCATCCTTCAAATACTGGTGGCGGGCGAAAGCGTGGATATGCTAATTGTGGTGTTGGTTTCGATACTGTGCGGCGCGTTCGCGGAAGTCATACGGCTTTTTGATTCGGTACTGGACTACCAACGGGCGGAATCCGTACAGTTTGAGGACGAGCATAATTTCTATTACGTGCGGGTGGTTCCCAAGGTGATACTTTCGAAACGCAAAAGGTCAGTGCGAAGAATACGGCCGCAAACACCGGACGATGAGGAGTAAATAAATGCTTCAGCGTATCAACGAACTGTTTGCGAACATCAACATCCCGGAATTTAATATGCCGGAAATCAGTTTTTCGGCGGTGCTCGACATTTTGATCGTGGCGTACATGGTTTATTTTGTGCTGCAATGGATACGCCAGACCCGCGCGTGGTCGCTGTTTAAGGGCGTTGTTTTTATTTTGGCGATTGCGGCGGCGGCGGGGCTTTTTAATCTGGTCACCGTGCTTTGGATATTGCAGAACGCGTTCGCCATGGGGCTGATTCTGATTGTGGTGCTGTTTCAGCCCGAGCTCCGCAACGCGTTGGAAAAAATCGGCCGGGGCAGGCTGTTTTCGTCGTTGGTCAAGAGCGGGAACGGCGACGGGCGGATTTCCATCGACACGGTGAACGAAATCGTCAAAGCGGTGAAAGAAATGTCCGCCGCGCGAACGGGCGCGCTTATCGTGATGGAACAGGACGTAGCCCTCGGGGACCACGAACAGACCGGCATTTCCGTAGACGCGTTGGTATCCAGTCAACTGCTCATGAATATTTTTGAAAAGAACACCCCGCTGCATGACGGGGCGGTGATTATCCGCCAAAACCGCGTGGTGGCGGCGGCCTGCATACTGCCCCTTACTTCCGACGAAGTCAGCCATGACTTGGGGACGCGCCACCGCGCCGCAATCGGGATAACCGAAATCTCAGACGCCATGGTGGTGGTGGTTTCGGAAGAAACGGGGAGTATTTCCGTCGCGACGGTGGGCGTGATTAAACGCAAAATAAACGAGTACGAGCTTAGGGACATTCTCTCCTCGGGGGGAGACCAACCGGAGCGGATTTCCTTTAACCCCTTCAAGGGCAAGAAAAAAATATCGTAGGGATCGGGTATGTTTAAATCTTTTTTTGAAACCATCTTCAAGGATTTAAAATGGAAGCTGCTTTCGCTGGCGATTGCCGCCGCGCTGTGGTTCGTGGGCATGAACATCACCAACCCGGTGGATACCGAGTATTACTATCCCAACCTTAACCTTTCCAACTTAGACCGTTTCGCGGCGCAGAACAGCATCGTCGTGCTGAACCGGAACGAAATTTCCGCGTTGGACATTACCGCTTCCATCCGCGACACAAAAGAGCGGAGGGAATACTTCGGCAGTATTTCCAACCGGCTCAGCGTTTCTTTGGACGTGCATTCCATAGACGCTTCCCTGGTGGCGCAGTCCGACGTGCCGGTGCGCGCCACCGTGGACGTTTTGTTTGAAATTACGGAAGGCTACGAGCTTTATACGCGAAGGCCCTCCGAAGTCGAGGTGGAGCTCGACAGCCTTGTCCGCAAGACGATGCTTTTGCAGGTATACACGGTGGGCGAGGCGGCGGAAGGCTATGTGATTCACGAATATGAGGCCGACCACGGCTATGTGACGGTAAGCGGGGCGAAATCCTTTGTGGATAAGGTAGCGGCGCTGCGGGTCGCCACCGACGCCCAGGGCGCGGAAAGCGATTTTCAGCATTTGGAGAAAATTTTCGCCTATGACGAAAGCGGGACGGATATCACGAATACGGTGGAGCTTGACATCACTTCCACGAGGGTGCGGGTTAACGTGCTTCCGTATAAATCCGTGCCGTTGGAAGTCAGTTGGGGCGGCTTCCCCGCGCAGAACTTTAAAATGTCCGGCTCCGGCCCGAGCATAGAGCCCGAAACCGTAAACATCGTCGGCACGGCGGAGGATTTGCGCAACATCAACAGAATCACCCTGGAGAAGGTCAGCCTGAGCGACGCGAGCGAGACGTTTACCAGTCGGCTCAGCATCCCGCAGGCGCTGCCGCAAGGCATTTACTTAAAGGACGACGAGCCCACCGAAGCCGCCGTTACCTTCACCATTGAGCCGCTTGGGCAGAAGGAGTTTTATTACCTGCCGGAAGATATCCACCTTCGCGGCAACCAACTCGGCACTTCGGTGACGCTGCTGCGGGACGAGCCGATACTGTTGCGTGTGCGCGGCGCGGAGTCCGACATCGCGGGCCTGACCATAGAAGATATTTCCGCCGAGCTGCAGCTGTATAACCTGGCGGTGGGGGAACACGCCGTACAGCTTAATATAAAACTGCCCAGTGAGTTTACGCTGATGGGAGAGGAGCCGGTTATCAACGTGATTATCAACCCCGCCAACACCGGCGAGGACACGAGCGCCTCCGACCCTACGGAGGCGGGTTTGCCGGGGGAAACGGAACCGACGACCTACGATTCCGCCGTCAACAATAATGTTATAAACACGGAGCCGGTGCTTCCCTCCGGCGGCGAGCCTGTTACCGACCCGTCCGGGACGGAGTCGGGCGGGGAAACAGACGAACCCGCCGAAAACAGCGACCCGACGGAGTAGCGATGAAACGGAAACCCCGGCGAGCGGCAAGCGACGACAATTCACTGATTGGCGTGTTGAAGAACCTGCGCGGGAATTCGAGGGCGTGCGTGTTAACCGAGCCCCTTTGGACCATCCCGAGCAATTTGTATACGCCGTATTTCACTTTATATATGTACAGCTTGAACGTCCGCGACGGGCAAATCGGTCTGCTGCTCGCCGTCGGGCTTTTTTTGCAGCTTTTGACTTCCCTCGCGGGCGGCGTGCTCATCGACAAATTCGGCAGGCGGCGGGTGACGTTTATCACGGATTTGGTCGCGTGGTCGCTTCCTTGTTTTATTTGGGCGGTATCGCAGGATTTTAACTGGTTCCTTGCCGCCGCGATATTAAACAGTTTTGACCAGATTTCCGCCGCGTCATGGCAGTGCCTGTTGGTGGAGGATACGGAAGCCGAAAAAATCGTGCATATTTATAACTGGTGCCAGATTGGCGGGCTGCTCGCGGTCTTTTTCGCGCCGGTATCCGGCCTGCTTATCGGGAGGTTCAGTTTGATTCCCGTTATGCGCGGGCTTTTTATTTTTTCGTTTTTGTCCATGACCGCGAAATTTATCATCCTTTACCTATATTCCACCGAAACGCGGCAGGGCGTCGTCCGCATGGCGGAAACCCGGGGGAAGCCCCTGCTCTCATTATTCGCGGAATACGGCGCGGTGTTTAAACGCGCGGCCGCCAACCCCGCCACGGTACGGGCGTTGGCGCTTTCGGCGCTTTCCTATATCTGCGGAATGGTCACGGGGAATTTCTTTTCCATCTATATCACCCAGGATTTGAACATACCGGAAACCTATATCGCCTGGTTCCCCATCGCGCGGGCGGCGGTCATGCTGATTTTTTTCTTCGGCGCGCAGAAGATTTTCGCCCGTTGGAAGATGAAACCGGCGATGATAACCGGTATCGGGCTGTTTTGCGCCGCCCACGCGCTGCTTATCGCGGCGCGGTTTGGCGCGGGGGGCGGAATGGCGCTGTTGCCGGTCTTGTTTGTGTATTCCGTGCTCGACGCCTGCGCCACGGCGCTGTTCTTCCCCCGTAAAGACGCAATCGTTATCCTCGACATGGAACCCGCCGAACGAGCAAGAACGTTGAGCTTGATTTTTATGATTACCCTGGGGGTGTCCAGTCCCTTCGGGTATTTGGCGGGGCTGCTTTCGGAAATAGACAGGCGGCTGCCGTTTTTGCTGAATCTGGTGCTGTTCGCGGCGATGCTCTGGATAGTGGGCAGCGCTAAGGAGGAAAAAACGGAAAAAGCGGCTGTAGATTATTGAATATACGGAATATGACGATATTCATTTGACGGGTCGCACACCGGAATATAAAATTAATATGATATATCAGATTGGTTCCGACGCCCTGCGACGTCATTCTGAGCGCAGCGAAGAATCTTTCGTTACGCATGGGACGACCGTTCCGGAACAGGTCGATTAAACTGTGATTAAGGAAGATAGCTATGTACATAAAAAAATCCGCTTCAAAAAAAATGGCGATGATGGTGCTGATCATTGCCTTTGTTTTTAATTCCGCGCCGGTGAGGGTGGCGGGAGCGACGGCGGGGGATTTTACCATTACGCTGACCGAGGGCGGGACAATCGTACAAGATAGCGCAGCCAATGGCGGTCATTACACTTTCAGCGGCGGAGTGCTGACAATCCTTAGCAACAATAACTACACGATATCCATGACGAAAAACACCACCGCCAACCGGATTGTGGTAGCTTCCGATGCTACGATTACGCTTTCCAATGTAAAAATTGATGTGAGCAGCGTCAACGCCAGTAACGCTAACTGCGCGTTCTCAATCTCCGACGACTCAGATGTTCAGTTGATACTTAGCGGAGATAATATACTAAAAAGCGGCGTAAACAGCGCGGGCTTGTCCGTACACGAGACCTCAAGCGTCACCATAAGCGGTGAAGGAAGTCTGCTTGCAGAAAGCAGAAATTATGGAGCCGGCATAGGCAGCGGACGAGCCGCTAAGAGCGGTTCAATCACTATTGATGATGGAACCATTACCGCAAAGGGCGGTTCCGAGGCGGCGGGTATCGGCGGAGGACAGAATGCGAGTAGCGGTGCAATTACAATAAACTCCGGGTTTGTTACAGCCACGTCGGGGTCGTCTACAACTAATGCGATTGGTGCAGGTAAAAGCGGAACCAGTGATGGTGTGACCATTGATGATAATTTTGTGTATTGGTTAAGTGATGAGGATTATTTATCAATCCCTCCAGAGAATGCCGCAGAAAATTCAGACCTTTCTTCCGAGATTGAAGGCTATGTAAAACTTAATTATGCGGTACAGCAGATAGGTTTTGAGACAAATATAGCGAGTGGCGCTTCGCTTCTAATGGTATCCGGCGACACGCCCGAGGAGTATAAGTACGACGACCCTACTTTAAGTGTTAAAGGGGACGAGAGTTCCGGCGGCGTAAAATACCGGTGGTATCGCTCCAACACGCTTGGCGGTCCGTGGGTATTTATTCCCGATGATGCGGACGGTTCCGCCTATGTTATACCCGCGAACACGCCGGTAGGCGATTATTATTACCGGTGCGTGGTTTACAGCGAGGTTGGGAAGCCCGTGACGTCTAACGCGGCTCATGTGAAAGTGCGTCCGACTTCTTATCGCGTTTGGTTTAAAGTCGATGACGAAACTCCCTATGGTACGGTCAGCGCCGCCCTTGACTCCGCCGAGCAGCATACTTCCGGCGATTTGGTAACGCAGGGCGACGCAATCACTTTCACTGCCAAACCTAACGACGCGAATGAGGTATACGTCAAGCAGTGGGCGGACGATAACGGACCTATTAGTAATGCGACGGGCAATACATACCGGATTGCCGCGCTTTCTTCCGACGTGACCATAACGGTCAGCTTTGCGAAAAAAACTTATGAGGTAAAAGTAACCGATATTGACGACAGTGCAAGTGACACAAAGGGAAGCGGATTTTACCCGAAAGGCGATACGGTTTCGATTTCCTATGCGGAACCCCACGGAAAAAGATTTTTGGGTTGGGAGGTCGCTACCACTTCTCCGGCAGGCGCAATCGTTCAGCTCCAAAACCCAGGCAGCAAAAACACCACTTTTTCAATGCCGTCCGCGGATGTCACTATTAAAGCTGATTATGAAGATGTTTATGAATTAACCTATGAAACTAATAACGGCAATATCTCCGCGACGGTGGACGGGACGCTCTTAGTTAAAGACCCCGCAACCGGAAAGGCGAAAGTTTCATATGACAAGGAAATTGTATTTAACGTCGGAAACTACAATAACCCTAACGACGCGCTTCGCGTTATCTGGTCGGTAGAACCGATGGATAGAACCGAACGGCCAAAAATCGTCGCGGTTGACGAATATACCTATACTCACCCGAAAATCACTTCAGATATGGCACTTCGCGTCAACTTTACCGAGCGGACATACAGCGTCAAAGTTGAAAATGTCAAAGTTGAAAATGTCGTGGAAGAAACACTTATTAGCGCCAAAGATCCCGAATATGTCAAAGAAAATTCCACCGTTACGATTAGCGCCGAAGATCCAAAAACTCTCCCGGGTGGGTTGGAGTTTATTCGTTGGGATGCGTACCGACAAAACAGTGACGGCAGCAGAGGCGCGCAAATTTTAGGTCAGGACTTCGAAAACTTGAAGATTGTAAACGAAAAACTCCCCACCACCGATTTCACCATGCCGGGGTACGATGTAATATTCGTCGCGATTTTTAAGCCCTACGAAACAAAGGTTACCTCCGTGACGGTAGTACCGGAGACAGCGGAAGTTCCGGCGGGCGGCAGCTTCTCCTTCCGTGCCAACATCAGGGGCTCGGGGAATGTGGGCGGGGTTACGTGG
>JAISWA010000234.1 GCA_031271275.1 Clostridiales bacterium
TGTCATCCTGAGCGAAGCGAAGGATCTGTCAGCCCCGCCAAACATAAGGATTCTTCGCTTCGCTCAGAATGACATCGGCTGTGCGTTTTTAAGTTGAACGGCTATAGAAAAATATTTTATCATAAAAATAGGAAGAACGGAGCACCTTTGAAAGCCTACTAAACCTATGGACAACTATGCTTTCTTGCACCCGAAAACCCTCGGAAATCCAGTATTTTTTCCGTTGAAGCTTGAAAAAAACCTCCGTTTTTTGAAAATGATTGCGGCGCGCGCGCCTCGTAAATTTTTTATTGTCATGTATATATAAACGCGTTACCGGTATTAAATAATCGCTCCCTTGCGTTGATATAAGATGTGCATTATGATAGACCAATATATCGACGTAATTATTTATAGCCATGTTAGAAGGAGCATGAGAAATGAATTTGAAAAGGCTGTACAACGTTTCGGTCAGCGTTATGGTGTTTCTTTTTGTTGCGGTAGTCGCGTTGGTTTTATATTTTGCCGGGCTTATGACGTCTTCCGGCAGAATAACCCGGGAAAGCGAGGAAATGGTCGCGCTAAGCAACGACGTGCTGTACATAAACAACTACCTCGTCAAGCTAATGCGCATTTATACCGTCAACCGGGATGACGCCGTTTTAACGGAGTACGACGCCATATTAAACGATTACAACAGCTTCAACGGGAAACTGGACAGGATGACGGAAATCGGCCTGACCGACCCGGAACAGGCGAGCGTCGATACCATGCTCGTCTATCTGGACGACCTGGCGGCGGTGGAAGGCCGCGCGTTGGACGCGCTTGCTTCGGGGAATTATGACGAAGCCGTTTCGATTATCTACGGCAGCGAATATTCCGGGCTCGACGCCGCGTTGGAGGACATCACCCGAAACTTAGTGGCGGAAATAGCTAACCGAAAATCCTCCGAGGTCGCAAACATACAAAACCAAATGACCGCCATGCTGATAACCCTAAGCGTGTTTGTGGGCGTTTCCATCAGCTGCTTCATCCTCCTTCAAGTCATTCAGCGCCGCCGCGTGCTGAAGCCGGTGGGAAAGCTCAGTCAAATACTCTCCGACGTGGCGCGGGGGAATTTGAATATCAACACCGACAAGACCGGTTTGCGGAAGGATGAAATCGGCGAGCTTACCCGCTATACCTACAGCGTGGCGGAAACCATACTTTCGCTGACGGGCGAGTTGGGTAAAATGGCGAAAACGTTCCGGGAAGGCGACACGGACGCGCAGATAGACGCTGCGCTTTTCGAGGGCGGCTATAAGGAAGTGGCGGAGCATATCAACAGCATGATGCACGGGTTCGTCGGCGAGGTTTTAGCGTTCATGGGCTGCATGAAAGGTTTTGGCAGCGGCAATTTCAACGCGGATATGCAAAAACTCCCCGGCAAGAAAGCGGTTATCAACGAAACCGTCGAGCTGTTAAGGCGAAACTTGAAAGCGGTTTCCGGGGAAATCAGCGACACCGTCCGCAACGCATCCATGGGGAACCTGCAAACCCGCGCCGATATTTCAAAATACAGCGGGGACTGGGCGCTGTTGCTTGAAGGCTTGAATAAGCTGATGGAAGCGATTTCTCTGCCCATAGACGAGGCGTCAACGGTCTTGCGGAACGTTTCCCAAGGCAGGTTCGACGTAAAAATGAGCGGGGCGTATGAGGGCGAGTTCCTGCTGATAAAGGAATCCATCAATACCACCGTGACGAATATAGCCTTATACATAGAAGAAATTTCGAGCATTCTGACGTCCGTCGCCAATAACGACCTGAGCCATGAGATTACAAGGGAATATGTGGGCAGCTTCTCTGAAATCAAAAAGGCGCTTAACAATATTTTAAAAACGCTTAACACGGTGATTATCGATATTAATTCCGCCGCCGAACAGGTCTCGGCAGGCGCAAGGCAAATTTCCGAAAACAGCATGACGCTTGCCAACGGCGCCAGCGAACAGGCCTCGTCTATTGAAGAACTTAACGCGACCATCATTACCATCAACGAGCACACAAGGCAAAACGCCGAAAGCGCGCGAGACGCGGACCGCCTTTCGCAGGAGTCCAAGTCCAACGCCGCCAGGGGCGACGAGGACATGAAGCATATGCTCGACTCGATGGAAAGGATTATGGAAACCTCGCACAATATCTCCAGGGTCATTAAGATTATTGAGGACGTCGCCTTCCAGACCAACCTGCTTGCGCTTAACGCGTCTGTTGAGGCGGCGCGGGCGGGGGAACACGGGAAAGGGTTCGCGGTGGTGGCGGGGGAAGTGCGGAGCCTCGCGGAAAAGTGCCAGAAGGCCGCCCATGAATCCTCGGGGTACATTCAAGAATCCGTGGACACGGTGAATAAGGGTTCCGCCATCGCGGCGCAGACAGCCGAAGCGCTAAAGTCCATCATAGACGCGGTGGAAAAAGTCGCCGCGATTATCACCGATATTTCCGCATCTTCAGACGAACAGTCCAAGGCGGTGGAGCAGGTTTCCATCGGGATAAGCCAGATAACGGAAGTGGTGCAGAACAACTCCGCCACCTCCGAGGAAGCGGCGGCGGCTTCTCAGCAGCTTTCCAGCCAGTCGGACGTGATGAAAAGCCTGGTGGACGTATTTAAGCTGAAAAAATAAAACCGCTGCGCGGCGGCGGGTGTAAATTAACCGCGATGCAGGCACAAATTACCAAGTATATTTTAACCTCTCAGGGAAAAGCTGTATTTGATACAGACTTTGTCTTCTGGGAGATGCGGTCATGCAAAGCGGTAAAGTGGAAATTTGCGGCGTCAACACCTCAAAGCTCCCGGTGCTGAAGGGCGAGGAAAAGCGGCGCTTGTTTGACCTTATACAGGAGGGCGACGAAGAAGCGCGGGAACGCTATATTTTCGGAAACCTGCGGTTGGTTTTAAGCATCATCCAGCGTTTCAACAACCGGGGGGAATACGTGGACGATATCTTTCAAGTGGGCTGTATCGGTTTAATAAAGGCGATTGATAATTTTGACGTTACGCAGGGGGTCCAATTCTCCACCTACGCGGTGCCGATGATTATCGGCGAAATACGCCGGTACCTGCGGGACAACAACGCCATACGGGTCAGCCGTTCGCTGCGGGACATCGCCTATAAGGCGCTGAGCATAAAGGAAAAGCTGACGCTGAAAAATTCCCGCGAGCCGGACATCGAGGAAATCGCGAAGGAAATGGAACTGCCCAAGGAAGAAGTCCTGTTTGCCCTCGACGCGATACAGGAGCCCGTTTCGCTGAACGAACCCGTCTATAACGACGGCGCCGAAGCGATATTTATTATGGACCAAGTCAGCGACGAAAAGAACACCGACCACAGATGGTTGGAAAACCTGTCGCTGACCGAGGCGCTTAAGCGCCTTAACAAACGGGAGAAACTGATTTTGAGCCTGCGTTTTTTCGAAGGGAAGACGCAAATGGAAGTGGCGGACGAAATTGGCATCAGCCAGGCGCAGGTGTCGAGACTTGAAAAAAACGCGCTTAAAAATATGCGGAAAATTATTTCATAAACCTGTATAATGGAGCCATAAAACAAAAACGGCACAGAGGGGCGTTTTATGGCGATTTTGTTTTCACCGGAGGAATTCGCGAAGCTTAAAGATTTGATGATTTATTTCAACTGCGCGTTGAGGGACATTACCACAAGGATAGACATACTGTTGGAGGATTTTAGAAATTTCCAACACAAAGACCCCGTCGAACATATTAAAACACGGATAAAGTCCCCGGAAAGCATCGCGGGGAAATTAGCCCGGCTCAATTACGATATTACCGCGAAAAACGCGCGGGATAAGCTGTACGACATCGCGGGCCTGCGCATTATCTGCCCCTATGCCCGGGACATTTATTATATCGCCGACGTGCTCAGGCTGCAGCCCGACCTTAACGTAACCACCGAAAAGGATTATATTTCCCGCCCGAAACCGAGCGGTTACCGCAGCTACCATATGATTATCGATGTGCCGGTGTATTTTACGCGGGAGACTTATAAGATACCCGTGGAGGTGCAGCTGCGCACACAGGCGATGGATTTCTGGGCGACGCTTGAGCACAGCGTCCGCTATAAGTATCAGGAGCCCG
This sequence comes from Clostridiales bacterium, assembly GCA_031271275.1. GTDB lineage: Bacteria > Bacillota > Clostridia > Lachnospirales > WQUN01 > JAISWA01. The sequence continues at coordinate 4,103 of JAISWA010000234.1, forward strand.
GCAAAATCCCCAAGCGCATAAGCGACGAGCTCGCCGCCTGCGCGGATAGAATTGCCGAGTTGGATGAAAAGATGTTTGAGATTCACGATGAAGTTTTTAAAATAAAGACGGTATAGCGGTTGCTTTACTTCCGCTTAACCATTCCGAGCAGGGAAACCGCGCCGCCGCCTATAATGCACAAATAATACGTTAGCATCCGCCAGATTATCATCGCCGGCATGATGGCGTCGTAAGCGAAAAACATTTCAAAGAAGAAATAGAAACCGGTTTCCACCGCGCCGGAACTGCCCGGCATGGGAAAGAACGCCGTAATAAGCGTAAGGATCGCCTGTGCGCTGACCATTAAACCGAACGCGCCGCCGGAAAGGTGGAAGCCCCGGTAAATAAAATACGGCAGGCTGTAGTACAGCGCCAACTGTATCAGCGTGACAAGGAAAGAGGACGCGAGCAGCCACTTTTTTTGGTAAATGGCTTGAAAGCTTTCATTAAAAAGGCTGATGTGCTTGTTAAGCGAGTCAACAGCCTTTTCTTTATTTTTGACAATACGCAGCCTTACTAAAATTTTTAAGAAGAACATGCCGAGTTTTGTCGCGGCGGCTTTATTGACGATAATTACAAAGGCGGCGGCGACAAACGCCGCGTTTACCGCAATGCCCACCGCGAAGAACCATATAAAATGCGGGATGTTTTCATTAAAAAAACGCAGCGTAAAAATTGCCGAAACGACGGCGAACACGGTAAGGCAGATTTGGTAGACAATGGACTTGACTGTGATATACGACGCGGCGTCGCCCGCGTCAACGCCGCCCTTCGCCATGTCGTAAACCTGCATGGGCTGACCGCCGGAAGCGAACGGGGTCAGGCAGTTGTATAAAAACCCGATTGCGGTGGTTTTGAATGTACTGACGAAGCGGTGTTCTTTATATTTTGTTTTAATATACAGGTGCAGGATTATCCCGTCGGTAAGCCAAAATAAAAAAACGCAGGCAACCGTCGCCGCAAGCCAGAAAAAATCCATTCCGGCAACGCTCGCGACAAATGCCCGCCAACCCCCGAAGGTTAAAAGAAATATATAAAGTATAATCAAAGAGACGATCAAAGATACAAGACCGAACCAGTTGTTTTTCGCAAAAGTTTTAATATTCATCATTGGTTAGTATTTATTCTCCTGCGCGTTATTATGCGTTTTAGAGAAAAGAGATAACCGCTTTTGCCCAACGCCGCCGGCTTCCCGGTTTTTAAACAAACAGCGTTGTCGTAAAGGCGCTCCCACATTTTTAAAACCGAGTCCTCTGAATAGGTTTTATGGCATTTACAGGCTTTTTTCGACCAAAGCTCCCTCGCCTGCGCGTCGCTGCGCAGCGTGCCGATCACGGAGGCAAACCCGTCTACATCGCTTCCCGTCAGGTAATTGTCCCGCAGTATGCATTCATAAAAATCCAAATCCCGCAGCAAAACCGGCTTGGCGCAAGCCATCGCCTCCAGTATCGTCATGGGGAACAATTCGTTAAAGGACGGGAGAAAGAAAACGTCCGCGATATTGTATATCCCCGCCATTTTTTCCCGCTCGACGATGCCGGTGAAATTTACGTTAGCCGGCAAATTTTGGGAAAGCTTTTTTATTTCCTCGTAGCCTTCGGTCATTTTCCCGAAGGAGAAACCGCCGACCCATATAAATTTCACGTCCGGAAGCCGCCTCGCCGTTTCCACAAAGTCTGCGACGCCCTTGCGGGTTTGAAGCTGCCCCGCGCCCATCACGATAAAATCATCCGGCGCGTAGCCCAGTTCGGCGCGGGTCTGCGCGTTTATTTCCGGCGCGTAGGGGTGGAAATCTATTTTTGAGACATAATTCGGTATGTATACCACTTTGGGCATGTCTACCCCAAGGTAGGATAATTTGCGTTTTACCACCGGGTTAACGACCACGAGGAAATCCATACTGTTATAGAACGTTAAAAGATAACGGTAAAAAAACCATTTCCAGAGCCGCGGCAAACTGAGGCTGTTGTCAATGGTCTCCGGCAAAAAATGAACGTAGCCTATCCCGACGGTGTTGTGCCGGGTAAACAGGCGGTCAAAAAAATAGGGCAAATTAACGGTATGGTAATGGGTGATATCGCTTTTGCGCGGGGAGTTCACGCGGACTTCATACTTCCCGGCGAGCCCGTCCTTTACAAGGCGCAGCTGCTCGCAGTAACAGGAACCCACGCCCTGCGCTTTGATAGACAGCGCCTTTGAACGCATATTGATTGACGGTAATTTTATTGACGGCAAATCGATTCCTCCGTATCTTTTGTAATGCTGAAACAAATAAGTATACGATATTTATCATTTGTTTTATTCATAAAAAATAAAATGGAAAAAACCGGGCGGGTTCAGTATACAGGTTTTTGTGTCTCGCGGGCAAGCATAGGAAACGGCGCATTGCGCGTTCAGCAGGCTATAGCAATGAACGCTATAATCAAGCAGTTTCCTGTGTGACATAAAAAACTGTCATCCTTAGCCGAGGGCGACGAATCTATCAACATGAGCATTGAAAGATTCTTCGTTACACTCAGAATGACAGCGGCAGATGTTGCAATACGCTGCTTGTAAGGCAGCCCTTAATCTTTGTTGAAATGTTTCGCAATCAGTTGGTCAACCGGGCCGAAGCTGATGGTCCCCTGGTCCAGCGCTTTGTACCCGCACAGCAGAAAGAGCAGCGTCCTGCAGACACTAAGCAGCATGATAACAAAGGAAAAGATGCTGCTAATCAACGGTATGTGGAAATTGAGCGTGAAAATGTTAAGGAAACTGCCGAGAAGCGATACCGCTTCCGGTACCAGATTCAAAACAGCGATGACGACGGAGAAGAATACGCTGAGCGCGACCGCTTTGATTACCGCTATTTTCAGCCATTCGTTCTCCTCAAACAGCAGCGCGTAGCCCGCTACCAACAGCACAGCCGTCAACCCGCCGAACAAACCGGCGAAGTATGCAGCCGCCCCCAAAAGCCCTACCGAAATCCCCAGTTTTGTTTTCATCTTCACATTCCCCCTTTAAGATTATGGCGCGCTTGCGCTCGCTGACCTATTAACTTCCGGATAACTTTCCCGTCAACCTTCTTGTCTCTGGCCGCAAGCCGTGCAGAACATCACGCCATCTTCCAGTTCCGCGCCGCAGGCGGAGCAGCGCCTTTTTTCCGAAACGGGTTCGGGGTTGACCGGTTCGTCCGCAGGCGTTTCGACTTTCGCGCCGCACGCGCCGCAGAACGCCACGTTTAAGGGAACATCCGCCCCGCAATTCGGGCAGCGTTTCGTACCCTTGATTTGGCGTATGGCGTCTTGATAACCCGCGATACGTTCGTTTGCGGCTTTAATCTCCAAAAACATCTTACCAATCGGGCTTTCAGGGTCCGCTTCCGTCGTTTCGAAACAAATTTTACCGATTTGCGCGTATAAATCGGCTATCCTTCTTTGCTCGTCTGAAATGAGCGAATTTTGCCGCGCAACTTCCGCTATTTCCTTCGTTCCCTTAACCACATCCTGCATACCCTTTTGGAGCCTGTCCAGAAAAGCCATAGCCTTACCTCCTTTTTTTACGCTCCGGTGCCGTTTAAGTAATCTTCCTGATCCTTTGTCAATACGTCCAACCCAAGCCCCATCGCTTTGACCTTCATCGACGCGATCAGCTTATCCACATCCTGCGGCACGTTGTACAAGCCGGGCTTCAGGTTTTTCCCGTTCTCCGCCAAATATTTTAAGCTGAGCGCCTGAATGGAGAAGCTCATGTCCATAATGTCCGCCGGGTGCCCGTTGCCCGCCACGATATTGACCAACCGCCCGTCCGCGAGCACGTTGATTATCCGCCCGTCCTTCAGATGGTAGCCTTCGATGAACGGCCTGCGCACGTCGATTTTCACCGACATTTCCTTCAACTGCGGCTTGTTGAATTCCACGTCGAAATGCCCCGCGTTGGAAAGCATTACGTTGTGCTTCATCACTTCGTAATGGCGGTGGGTAATCACGTCCTTACAGCCGGTAACCGTAACGAAGAAATCGCCGAGCTTAGCCGCGTCGTCCATCTTCATCACGTTAAACCCGTCCATGGCGGCTTCAAGCGCGCGGTGCGGGTCCACCTCAGTGACGATAACGCGCGCGCCCAACCCTTTGGCGCGCATCGCCACGCCCTTGCCGCAGAAACCGTAACCCGCGACGACCACCGTTTTACCGGTGAGCATGACGTTGGTGGTATACATGATTCCGTCCCACACGGACTGACCGGTGCCGTGCACATTGTCAAACAGGTGCTTGCTGTCCGCGTCGTTGACCGCCATCATGGGGAATTTGAGCGAACCTTCCCGCGCGCGGGCTTTTAAGCGGTGGATGCCCGTGGTAGTTTCCTCGCAACCGCCGAGCAAGTTTGCGGCGAAGCCGGCGCATTCCCCGTGAAGCAACCCCACGAAGTCGCCGCCGTCGTCGAGCATCAGGTCGGGTTTAAAGGCGAGCGTCGTCTTTAAATGTTCCCAGTATTCCTCCGGCGTCGCGTTATGCCACGCGTAAACGGTGTAGCCCAACGCGTCAAGCCCGGCGCATATGTCGTCTTTGGTGGAAAGCACGTTGGAGCCGGTCACGGCGACATTCGCGCCGCCGGAGGTCAACACGCGCACAAGGTACGCCGTCTTTGCCTCAAGGTGTACCGAAACGGCAATCTTCATCCCGGCGAAGGGCTGTTCCTTCTTAAAAACTTCCTCGATTTGCGAGAGTACGGGCATAAAATCCTTTACCCACTCAATTTTTTTGATCCCTGCCCCGGCAAGCGAAGGGTCGCGGATTAAGCTCATAAAATTCCTCCTCCATAAATATAAATAGGTAACGTCTTGCAATTGTAACAATTATATATTCAATATAAAAAACCGTCCACTGTGCGGACGCGCCGGTTCACGCGTTGGACATGGGGCAGCGCGGAAAAAATGTTGACAATTCAAATCGGGCTGATTAGAATGTCACTTGTGCTCGCGCGGCTGTGGCGGAATTGGCATACGCGCTAGACTAAGGATCTAGTGGTCCTAGACCTTGCAGGTTCAAGTCCTGTCAGCCGCATTCAGTAAAATCAAGGCTTCCCGGGTTAATCGGGAAGCCTTTGTTTTTACCTTTTTCACGTTTTGCTAATAATTTGCTAATGGCATTGGTCTTTAACATAGCGCGTCTGCCAATTCCGCCACAGCCGTATTTCTAATGCTGAGCTTCTAGCATTGCAAATTATTTTGCCCGCTCCGATGAAATTATTTAAAAATTACAGTGCTATCCGTAAAAACGAAGGAGACGGTTAATTGTCAAAGCAAATTGAAGATACTATAATGGAAGGTATAATGGAGTTGGTCAAAGGCGACGCCGTAAAATTCTTCGGGATTGATAAAATTGCAGCAAGAGGGAACTTGAGATGGACATTCATAAAAATTACGATTTGGTTTTCAAGGACGCAATGGTATTATTCAAAGATAAGACGTTGGATTTTTTGGGGCTG